>NZ_KE383889.1:16973-69494 GCF_000422585.1 Hugenholtzia roseola DSM 9546 | reverse complement strand
ATCTTTGAAGTATTTTACCTTTGCTTTTTGCATCTCTACGATAAACCTTTCACCCGAAAGTGCCTTACAATGAATATCGAAAATGGCTTTTCTTTCTACTGATAAATCCGCCAAATTTTCTACATTGCGAAAGTTTAACTCGGCAATTTGATGGTGAGCAGGTAGAAGTTGGTTTAAAAAATCAATCAAAAGGTCTTTATTTGCCTCTTCGCCAAAGAGCTTTTTAAAGCCAAAATCGGTGTAGGGATTGATGTATTTTGCCATTGTCGTTTCTTTTTGGTGCTATTGCGAAGATACGAAATTTTAAAGCATTTTTTTGGGAATTTGTTTTTAAAGTTGATGACAACAACTTTTTAGCGCACTCTCAATTTTTTGCCTACACGCAAAGGCGTTTTTAAGGTAATGCCGTTAAGTTTGCAGATTGCGTCCATGCTTGTGCCGTACATGCGGCTAATTTTCCAATACGAATCGCCGTAGCGGACGGTATGATAAATAACCTGACGGCTATCCTGTGCCTTACCCGTTTGGGTGTAGCTTTGGCGTATGTTTTGGGTACGGTGATGACGATTGCCTAAGTGTGCAAAATATTTGGGTACAATATGAAAAGTTTGTGCGGCAATGGTATGATTGGGAAAGTCGAAGACCAAACTTGGGTCGATGGTATGCCCTTCATATCGAACTTCAAAATGCAGGTGCGGTCCTGTGCTGCGCCCTGTACTACCGCCCAAGCCAAGTTGCTGTCCCGCCTTGACAAAAGTGCCTACTTCTACATCAGTTTGGCTTAAATGCGCATAAAGGGTTTCGAGTCCGTTGTAATGGCGCAAAACGACATGATTGCCATAGCCTGAATTGTAGCGTTCGATGCGCACAATCCCATCAAAGACGGCATAGACGGGGTCGCCTGTATCCAATTCGAGGTCTATGCCATGATGCCAACGCCGCCCACGCCAGCCAAATTTGGAATTTACCTGACTTGTATCGAGGGGCATTGCCCAAAGGTGCGCTAAGGCAGGGTCGTAGAGTTGGAGCGAAATGGTATCTTTGAAAGTAGTGGCATCACTTTTATAGGGATTGATGATTTCCGAACTCCAAATGGCGTAGTATTGATTGAGCGTAACCCAGACGCAGTCGATGGCTAATTCCTCCGATACCATGACGATATTTTCAAATTCAAAATTATCGTAGTTGGTAGTGTCTTCTCTCAAAAAAGATTTCGCCATGCGCACGTCGGAAAGTAGGCTATCAGGTAGCCAAACTGCCCCTACGCCGTCTAAATAAAAGAGCTGCACAATGGTTGTGTCTTTGGCTATTTTTTGGGTCTTTCCCTGTGCCAATTTCAAGTTTAGATTTGTCTGATTACCACCCTTTCCCTTGCCATCTATACGCAGGATAGTAGGATTTTGGTTTGTGTCTTCTTCCATTTCGCCTTCGGGGTCATCTTCACCGCCCTCGCCCTGCTGCGCTGCCGTCGCAATCATAGAAAGTGGATTTAATAGGGCATCTTCGCCTTCTGTTTCACTGTCGGGGTTTTGCTTTTGTGCTATGGCTTCGGTGTTAGGCTTAGTTTGATTGTCGGGCTGTTTTGTGTTTGGCGATTTTTCTTGTTGCTTTTGAGCATTTTTTTCTTTTAGACTTTCATCTGTTTGAGCAATTTCTTTGTCGGTTTGTTCTTGTAGGTCTTGTTTGGGCTTCTTGTCTCTTTCGGTTTTCTCTTTTTTGTCTGCAAAAAGAGAATCTTGTGTATCCAATCCGAAAGTATCCTTTTTGGCGATAGCACTTTTTGCCAAAGAGTCGTAAAAAGCCCTGCCTGCCGAATCCGTAGGGAGGATAAATTCTTTCGGAATATCTACATAAATAAAGTCGGTGGTCTTTTTTTGTTTATTTTCTTGGGTCTTGTCTTGTGCTTGTGCGTTTGAAAAAAGCAGGAGCAAGCCCCATAAGGCAAGCAAAGGAAGGCTTTTTTTTGAAAAAAATGAAAAAATAGAACAAAAACTTATCGTATTCAAATGGAGCATGCTATCAAAATTTAAAACGTCATTTTACGAAATAAGACAGAGGCAGCGCATAGGTTTGGCTGCAAACAAGCGGCTTACTTGCCAAATTGCCAGACCATTCTATATGCAAAAGCCAAATGCGTGCGCGAGAAATTGCGCCCAAAACCGGGAATATCGGTAGGCTTGATGAGGCGATAGGCAGGGTCGGTGAGGCGAAATTGCAACATAAAGGTAGGCTGCATGTAAATATTTTTCCAAAAGCCCTGCTGCCCCAAATTCACTTTAAAGCCACCTACAATTTCTGCCCAACTTAGGCTCAAATTATCTTCTGAAAGCGACACAGGATAGCGGTCGCGGTCGGGATTGTCTATGGCTTCAAAATCCCAATACTGCCCATCTACATTGTAATTCAAACGCTGTGAAAAATTAGAAATGCCATATCTGACCCCCAAAAAAAGAGCCTCGTCGTCGAAGGTTCTAACCATCAAATTGTAGTCTATGCCTGCTCGCAAAAAGATGCCCTGATTTTGGTATAAAAAAGAATTTGTACCCAATTTCTGGCTTCGCATATCAGAGTAGCCTGCATCAAAGGTAAGAAAATAGCGATTGCTAACATTTAACTCTGCATTGAGTTCGGGGCGAAATTGGTTGAAATCACGCGCGGCTAAAATCAGACTAAACACATTTGTACCCACACGCAGCCCCTTGAATTGGAACGGTATGGGGTCTTTGGGCTTTTTGGTCGTCTTTTTGGGTGCAGAAACGCTCACCGAATCGGCAGTGGTATTATTTTGTGCCTGCAAAGGGGCGCAAAATCCTAATCCCAAGAGAAGAAAAAGAAAAAAGGGCTTTTTTTGAAGCAAGAAGTTCATACTTTTAGTCAAATATCTGAATATCAGAAGTGGTATTGGTAACTTGTAGGCGCGTATTGAGGATTTTAACCGAATCGAAGGTATGGTACAATACTTCCAAATCGCTAATGGCTTCGTCGTAACCGCAATCAGGTGGCAAGATGACAACTTGCTTGCGATAGCGCAGCATCAGGGTATCGTCGGGAATGGTATCGACAAGGGCGGCAAAACGGTAAATCGTTGTATCATAGCGCGTAAAGAGGCGCAGGTCGAAGGTTTTACGTCCGCTTGTGCCAATCTCTACGGCTTTTTCCATAGGCGAAAGCGAGCCGGGGACAAGCCCGATAATCTCTGCCTGCAAGAGTGTATCGCGTGCCGTCTGGGTCAGGGGGGTAGCAAATTCGAGGCGTACCCTTTGTAAATTGTCAGAAATAAAGGTACAATCTTGACACGCCGTAAGGGAAAGCCCTGCTAATGTAAGCCCTGCCTTTGCCCAAGCCGTCTTATTTTTTAGGATAGGAAAAAAGGAAACCTTTTGTTTTTTTTGCGCAAAAAATGGTATCTTGAAAAGCATACGCCAATCGCCTTTCCCTTGCTGTTCCTGCTTTTGGGAAGGTGGAAGGGAAAACGTAGCTCGCAATTTTTGGAAAGAAAGAATCGACATAAGACGTGAAAAAGAAGTAGCTTACCACCTGAAAGGCAGAGGCAGAGTTTGCCTTTTGCCCAATAGAAACGCAAAGGTACTAAGTTTTCAGCGTTTGCTTTTGCTTTTCGTGGCTTTTTTAAAAGGCGCAGGTCTTAAAAATTGTCAAAGGACGATAAGCAGCGTTTGGCGCAATCGTTTTTCTTTCTATGATGCTAAAAAATAAAATAATAATCCTACTTTCATTTCTCACTTCTCTTTTCCAGCCTCCCTATGCAAGCGCGTGATTTTACCCAACACCCGATTATGAAAAATCTTATTAGCAGCCTAAAAAAAACAGGGGTGCATCGCAAAATTTTTTCTGATGTTTTAGATGAAGAAGGGCATCAATACGTGGATTTGGTGCAAGAAGGGGGCGGCGTTTTGGGTATTGCCCTTTTGGGTTATATCTATGTGTTGGAAAAGATGGGGATTCGCTTTCTGGGTTTGGCAGGCACTTCGGCAGGAGCTATCAACGCCCTACTTTTAGCAGCCATTCCCGAAGCAGGCGAAAAGGAAAAGCATCAATCGAAGGCGGAATTTGTCTTGGAGCGGATTGCCCAAAAGGATTTTTTTGACTTTGTAGATGGCGATGCGGCAGCGCGTGAGTTTGCCAAAGTATTGATAGAAAGCCACGACAATACCGTTCCTTTGGCAAGTTTGGTCTGGAAAAGTGTGCGCGTACTAAATCGCCTTTGGCAAGATTGGGGCTTAGTGGAGGGAGCGCATTTCTATCAATGGCTCAAAGAGGGCTTGGCGGCACATCAAATCTATACTGCCCAAGATTTAGAAAATCGCCTCGCCCAAGTACCCGAAGGCTTGCGTATCCGACAAGGGGTAGGCGAAAATACAGAAGGCTTGCGGCGCAGGTTAGCCATTATCGCTACTGACGTAACGACTGAAACGAAGGTTGTTTTCCCCGAAATGAAAGGGCTTTATTGGAAAGACGACCTATTTAGCCCTGCCGACTTTGTGCGGGCTTCTATGTCTATTCCTTTTTTCTTCCTGCCTTTTAAAATAGAAAACCTACCACAAGGACGCAGCGCACAGCTTCGCTGGAAAAAGTTGGTCAATTATAGGGGCGAAATCCCTGCCGCCGCTTATTTTGTAGATGGAGGCATGGTGTCGAATTTCCCCATAGACGTTTTTCATACCCAAAAGACCGTCCCTCGCATGCCTACATTCGGCGCAAAATTGGGCAGTGAGCGTTTGCAGCCCAATCTGATAACCAATCCTTTTATGTTTAGCCGCGCCATCTTAGATGCGGCTCGCCAAGTTTCGGACTATAATTTCCTGCTTCGTAATCGCGACTACAATCGCCTTATCACTTGGATAGACACAGGCAAACACAAGTGGATAGATTTTCGCCTTTCCAAAGAAGACAAATTAGACCTTTTCATAAGAGGTGCAAAAGCGGCAGCCTACTTCCTACGCACCTTCGACTGGCAAGAGTACAAGCGTATTCGCGCCGAAGGGGAAACGTATCTGCCGCCTGCGGTGCGCGATTATGGGGGCTAAAAAGCCGTTTGGGAGAACAACCTTGCTACAACGGTCAGAAGGTCAATAGATTTTTGTGCTTTGAACAATCCTTCTGAACCCCCACCCTGCCCTCCCCCCATAGGGGAGGGTTCGAAAACCAAATCATTTTTTGGCATTTATGCAGAAAAAATGATACCGAATAGAAGCCTCCGTGCATAATTCAGACAACGCGGTGCGTTGTCCCTACGGAAATGCAAATGCTCTCTAAAAAGGGCGTTTATTCTATCACCTTAGGCACGCGAAAATAATCTGAATCGCGTTTCGGTGCATTTTTCAAAGCCTGCTCACGGCTAATCGTATCCGTTACGGCATCTGCACGCAAGACATTGACCTCTTCGGAAATATGCGTCAGTGGCTCGATGCCTTCGGTATCGACTGCTTTGAGTTCTTCCACCCAATCGAGAATGGCGTTCAAATCCTCTATCATCTGCGCCTCCTCGGAATCAGAAAAGCGCAAACGGGAAAGGTGTGCTAATTGGTAGAGCAATTTTTTATCAACAACAACAGACATAAGCAAAAGAGATAGGTTTTGAAAAAAAACAACCTCGACTTTTTAAATCGTCAAGGTTGTCTATCAGAGTTGTCTATCAGACTGGCAAAGATAGTCTTGCAAAGATATTGAAAAATAATCAAAGTGCCTTCTTACTGCTTGGCAAAGGTAATATCTTGGCGCACTTCTATCGTAATCGGAATGGGCAGATTTGGAATATCTACCTGCACAGGCGTAGAATTTTGAATCTGTAACGCGCTTGAAGTAAGCTGGGCAACGTTGTAGGTCTGAATTTGCGCCAAAGTTTGGGCATCAAGGAAATCCTCGAATCCGCTATCATCTCCGAAAAGTCCTGAAAACTTAATTTTGGTCTTATTTTCTAAAAATTCCCAAGTGCCTGTTTGTGGCGGCGTGCCATCTTCGGGGATTGTGGTAAAAGTGCCGTCGGCTTTAAATTCTATGATGGTATTGTCGGGTACAATATCAGAGCTATCGCCGATAAAATCTTCGGTAATGTCTGTTCCTGCTGCAAATAATTTCACGTCGGCAGTGGTAATTTTCCACTTTCCTGTTAGGTTTTGTTCGGGCGTAGGTTCGGGGTCGTCTTTTTTACAAGCCACTACAAGAAGGGCGAAAATGAGAAGGCAAAAAATTTTCTGAATATGCTGCATAGATTTTTTTTGTTTGAAAGATAAAAAGGAATTTGAAAACCGAAAACAAGACGCAAAGATAGCCATTTGAGTTGCTTAGGGCTATTGAAAAAACAAGAAAAAACGAAGTAAGGCAAAAGAGGGCAGAATTAGACAAGAATTAGACAAGATTAAGACAAAGTTAGGCTAAAATGAAGCCCAAATTAGAAAAATATTAGACTCAAATTTAGATAAAATGCAATACAGACCTTAGAAACTAAGGTCTGTATCGTAGGATAGGATAAGGAGTAGCAAGGCTACTTCCAAATTAGCATAAAAGAGAAGAATCGCTAAAAAACATCGATACGGCAAAATGATTAGTCTTCGTCATCAAAATCAAGGTCGTCGTCTAAAAGGTCGTCCTCTTCTTCGAGTGCGTCGGGTGCTTGTGCTGCCGCCTTCGCGCCTTTTTTGCTTCGGCTTTCGAGTTCGTTAGACTTGACCTTTTCGCGGACTTTATTTTCCAATTCCTGCATCAATTCAGGATTATCCTCGATAAGAGCTTTGACGGCATCGCGTCCCTGTCCGAGTTTGCTATCGGCATAAGAATACCAAGAGCCTGATTTTTTGATGAGGTCGTATTCTACGGCAATATCCAAGACTTCACCCGCCTTTGAGATACCTTGTCCGTACATGATGTCAAATTCTACCTGCTGGAAAGGAGGCGCAACTTTGTTCTTTTTCACCTGCACTCTTGTACGATTGCCCAAGATTTTATCGCCTTCTTTAATTGCACCTACGCGGCGAATATCGAGGCGCACCGAGGCGTAGAATTTAAGCGCGTTTCCGCCTGTGGTAGTTTCAGGGTTTCCAAACATGACCCCGATTTTTTCGCGCAACTGATTGATAAAAATGCAGCAGCAGTTGGTCTTGCTAATAACCCCTGTCAGTTTTCGTAAGGCTTGCGACATCAAACGCGCCTGCAAACCCATCTTCGAGTCGCCCATTTCGCCTTCTAATTCTGCCTTTGGCACGAGTGCTGCCACCGAGTCGATGACGACGATGTCGAGAGCCGTCGAGCGAATGAGCTGTTCGGCAATTTCTAAGGCTTGTTCGCCACTATCAGGCTGTGAAATGAGGAGGTTGTCCAAATCTACCCCTAAATTTTGGGCATAGATGCGGTCGAAGGCGTGTTCGGCATCAATAAAAGCCGCCAAGCCGCCTGCTTTTTGCGCCTCCGCAATAGCATGCAGGGTGAGAGTTGTCTTACCTGACGATTCAGGACCATAGATTTCGATAACTCTGCCACGTGGCAAACCGCCCACGCCGAGTGCCATATCGAGTCCGAGCGAGCCTGTCGAGATAACGGGTACTTCTACCACGCTTTCATCGTTCATTTTCATAACCGTACCCTTGCCATAAGTCTTGTCGAGCTTCGCCAAAGTGGTTTTGAGGGCTTCTAATTTTTTACTTTTATCATTATCTTTGCTCATATCCGTAAGAATTTGCGATTTTAGAGAAGTGAAATCAAAATGATTGGCACAATTTAGAAAGAAAAAAGAAAAATTGAAACTTTCACGACCTCAAATTTCTATAAATCTCTCCTTTGCTTGCGCTTTCCTATGCTACAAAGTTAGAAAGGCAGACCGTAATCTATGTACGGTGCTATTTTTTTTAGACTTTTTTTTTCAAAAAGCCGTCTTTTCGGCTAAAATACCCTTTTTGCGCCTTACTTTTTCGCTATCTGTGCCTGCATCAGCCTGCATTAACCCTTATTCCTCCGCTTTGTCGCGCTTTTGCTTCCAAGTGAGGCGGACGTTATCGATTCTGGCTCCACGCATAGACTTGATTTCGATGGTAAAACGCTCGTTTTCTATGACCTCGCCCTCGTTGGGAACGTTCCCATGTAGGCTTAAAATGTAGCCGCCCAAGGTATCGTAGTCGCCTTCGGGGAAATTCCACTGGTGGCTTTTGTTTAGCTCCTCTATCAGATGACGCGCCGTCAGTTCGTAAGTATTTTCGTCAAGTTGTTGGAATAAAAACTGCTCCTCGTCGTGTTCGTCTTCAATCTCTCCTAAAATTTCTTCTACCACATCTTCCACCGTAACGATACCCGCCGTACCGCCATATTCGTCTGTAATCAGGGCAATGCTTTTTCTTTGGTTTATGAATTGTACCATAAGCTGATTGATTTTTGCCGTTTCGGGTAGCATGATGATAGTTTCGATAATCTGCTCTATTTTTTTGGGCTTATCGTACATGCGCAGGACATGGCAGTATCCCACCACGTTGTCGATGTCCTTTTCATAGACAATAATTTTAGAATGTCCGCTTTTGATAAAAAGTTCGCGCAATTTTTCTATCGGTTCGCTTTTTTCTATCCCTACAATATCAATACGCGGAATAAGACAATCGCGCACTTTTAGCTCTTTAAATTCTATTGCGTTTTTAATCAAAGTCTTATCTACTTCTTGCTGCTGTTCGTCTATGCTCTCGACATAAAAATTGAGGTCTGCCAAACCAAGTTTGGTCTTGTCGTTTTTTGTGGTCTTGATGCCAAAAAAAATCTTGACAAAAAACGCCGTAGAACGTATGATAAGCCACACAAAGGGGTAGAAAACGAAATAAACGAGGCGCATCAGAAAAGCCAACGTCAGGAGCGTGCGCATGGGATTGACTAAGGCTAAGGTCTTGGGTAGAAATTCTGCCACTGCCAAGACCACGACCGTAGAAACGCTGGTTTGGGCGAGCATCGTCAGAATGTCGAGGAAAGTAGGCGAAAGGTTCATATCGCCAAGCCAAGTGGCAATAAGCCAAGCAATCGGCTCATCTAAAAGGCGTGCCAAAAAAATGCCGTACAAGACCAAAGAAATGGTATTGCCCGTTAGGGTTGTGCAAATAAAATAATCTTCGTTTTCGTAAAAAAGACGAAGAAAACGTGCCGTCTGCGAATTTTCACCCTGCCGAAGCGCAACTTGCAGGCGGTCTGCCGAAATGAAAGCCATCTCTGCCGCCGAAAAGCAGGCGGAAAAAAATAGAGAAAGTACAATAAAAAGCAGGTTTTCGTTCATAGAAAGGAAATGATAAGGGCAGTAGGGTGATAGAAAGGCTTATTTTTTGTTTTTTTTCGGGGCGCGAGTCGCCTTTTTGGGTTGAGAAAGTGGGGCTTCTTGTTCCTTTTTTTGGCGTTGGGCGCGTCTGAATCGCAACAAAAGCAAAATCAATAGCACCACCATATAAAGCCAATAACTATACATAAAACCATAGACCAAAGTCTGGTGAATGGCAATGATAAAGAAGCCAATCAAGACCGCCAAGAGAACATTATCGAGTGAGCCTTGAAAAAAGACTTTAAAGAAGTTGGTGTTTTTTTGCATTTTAGAAACGATTTAAAACTTTTTCAAGATTTTATGTTTTCAATTTTTTAAGCACTTGAAAAGCCTTATTTATTTTGCTCCATTTTCAATTTGGGCGAATCTTTTTCGGTCTGTTTGATGTCGCGAGAAGGTTGCTGCTGCTCTGTCTGCTCTTTGAGAGCTTTTTCAGCACTGCTTTCTGCCTTCAAGACGCTATCGGTAGCGGAAAGTCCTTCGGTGCGTTCTTGATATGTAAAACTGCCTGTGGTTTTCAAAATCTTATACTTGCTAAACTTATCATTTGAGCGCATGCCTATCCCGTAGAGATTTTCGTAGGGCGTAGTGATGACAATGCGTGTATCGGTAAAAAATTCGCGCTTGTTTTCGTCCCAATGCAATTCGTCGGCATTGACTTTTTGCTTTTGCTCGTAATTGATGACCTCTACATTGCCAAAGGCATGATAGAGTTTGCGCATCTTTTCATAACGCGCCGAATCGGAAATAAGCGTAGTCGTAACCAGCCCCTTTTCGTCATACATGCTCACCCGAATCCCCTTTGGATAGAGAATGTCGTCGTTTTGCAAGACGCTTTCCGAAGCCGCCTCAATCTTGATTTTAAGATTCGCCTGCTCGCTATAAAGGGTATTGATGTTTTCGAAAACCACTTTCGCCCCGTCGTACTTCTGACGCTCCTGTGGCGGCTCTTCCTCTTGGCAGGCAGCCATTAGCAACAAAAATACAATCGCAAAAGGCGTTATTTTTTTAGAAAAAAAGCGCGTCATCATTTGTATATTAAACAAAACAAAAAGAAAACTATTGCCGCTGGTCAAAACAACGGGCTGCGGTCGGGGCAATAATGTTAAGTTCTGCGAAAATTCTTGCTTTGTCAAATTAGAAACGAAATAAAATTTGGGCAGAACCCTATTTTTGGTTTTGAAAATCTTTTTTTATTTCTATCTCACTTCGGACAAGGCAATGCCTTGTCCCTACATTTGTACCTAATTTTTAGAACTTAACACTACTGACTGTCGGGATAGCCCTATCCCAGACGCGACAAAGATACAAAAAAAACGACACAAGGCTTGCGCCTATTATCGGCTCAAACCTGAAAGGGCTTGTCATATTAAGTTCTGTGCAAAGTCTTGGTGTTATCAAATTTGAGGCGAAATAAAATTTGGTTTTGAAACCCTCCCTTTGGGGCAGTAATGTTAAGTTCTGTAAAAAGCCTTGTTTTTTCAAATTTGACACGAAATAAAATTTGGACTGAACCCTATTTTTGGGTCTGAAAATCCTTTTTTATTTCAATCTCACTGCGGACAAGGCAATGCCTTGTCCCTACATTCGACCTAATTTTTAGAATTTAACATCACTGCCCTTTGGGGGAGGGCAGGGTGGGGTTCATTCCTTTTTTATTTCAATCTCACTGCGGAGAAGGCAATGCCTTGTTCCTACCTTTGTACCTAATTTTTGGTAGCATACTGCGCCACGCCTTTTTCAAATTCGCGCCTAATTTCAGCCGCCAAACTTGCAGGAGCTTCCACACAGACCCCTGCGCCATAACCCAAAATGAGCATCTTCAATTCGTGATTGATGATAAGACGCAAACGCAAAAGGCAGCCCTTCTGCTCGTCGTCTTCTATAATTTCTTGGGTATGATGCAGCGGCTGCGCCTTGACATAGTTCGCCAAAAAAGGCTCGAAGCGCAAACGTATTTCGGCAGGTTTTTCGCTCAATGCCGTTACGCCAATGCAATAGAAATAAAAACTTTCTGCATCAAAATTGACTTTTTCTTGGGGTAGAAAGTCTTTTTCTTGGGGCAGCACTTGTGTAATTCTATCTATGCCAAAGGTACGCACCTCGCCACTTGCCTCGTGATAGCCTATCAGATACCACATATTGCGAAACTCTTTGAGCAAATAAGGGTGTACCAAATAATCTTTTGTGCTTTCGCTGCCATACTTTTGATAACTCACCTCGATTACCTTTTGCTCGGCAATATAGCGCAACAAATCGCCTAACTTATCGCTGCCCTTCAAATAAGGAGCTTGCTCTATCTGAATAGCTTGCTGCAAATGCCGCTTTTCGGTATGCAATTTTTTGGTCAGTTCTAAGCCATCTAATACCTTATCTACCGCCACAGAAAAGAGGCTAAAAATGGGCATATTGCGAAATTCGCCCAATAAGGTTTCGACAAAACTAAGCGCGAGCATTTCATCTTCGGAAAGATTTACCGAAAGAAATTTATATTCAGGGTCTTGATAGGCGTAGCCTTTTTGCCTTTTGTCGTAATAAATAGGCGCGTCAAAATCCAGACGCATGGCAGCCATGTCTTTTTCGATGGTAGAGATAGAATTGACCCCAAATTTCTCATTGCAGGCTTCTAAAATCTCCTCTTTGGTGGGAAAAGGACGGCTTCTGCTACGCAACATTTCATCAATGAGCAAATAACGAAAAAAGGCAAGTTTGGTAGGCGGCATAAAGGAGCAAGAAAGAAGAAAGGGAAAAGATAGGAAAGAGTAGGTTTGTATCAGTTCATTTTTTAGAACTTTTTAAAAACTTTTTTAAAACTCTTTCTCAAAAATCAAACGCTCTTCCTCTTGCAGGCGAACCGTATCCATCGTCGTCGTATCGATGCGAATCCGCTCCTGATTGCGCCACAATTCCAAGACGCTCACCGAAAGTTTTTCTATGCGATAGGGCAAAGAATCGCCTCTGGCAGGCAAAAGCAAAAGTGCCGAATCCATCTCTACGCCCTGCAATTCCCAAAGTCCGATACTAACCGAATCGGGCAGCCTGCCCTGCGAGGTTTCGGTGCGGTATTCGCCATTTTCGGAAAGTTTCCAAATCCTGCGGTCGTCGGCTTTTAGGATTTCATTTTTTTCTTCCAAAATAGCCCCATTTTCCGAGAGCTTCGTCTGCAAGCGCGTCAGTTTCCAAACGCCCAAGACTTTGTATTGCGCCGCAAGTTCGTTATTCACTTCGCCCTGACAGGCGGCAAGCCCAAATGCCAAGAGCAGAACGCCTGCCCAAGTAAAACGCCAAAAAGATACCTGTTTCATATTGTTTTGTGTCATATTTTTTTACTACTAATTTGCCCCTGCGGGACGCTCGAATCGCACCGTAACCTTATTCGATTCCTCCCCTGTGGGTAGGCGAAACCAAGCCGTCAGGTCTATGTGGGTGCTAATGCCAAAACGCGCGGCAAAGGTATAGCTCACCGTTTTCATATCGGGGCTAAAAGATAGCTCAAAGCCACGCTTGACCACTTCATCTACCTGATTTGAAGTAGCCGAAAATCGCGCCTGCAAGACCAACTCTATCGTCGTCGGGTCAATGACCTTATTGGGGTCATTGACGGGCATGGTTACGCGGAAAAGCGTCCCAAGCCTGTCGCCGTCGTTAAAATCAAAGTTATTGATGCCTTCGGGAAAATCTATTTCCCCAAAAGTGGTCAGTTCGGGGGCTTCGCGTACAAAAAAACGAATTTTGAACTGAAATACCAAATTTTGGTCGTCATTGCTAAAAAAGGCAACATTAGTCGCGTTCCAGCCGCCTTTTTGTGCCGTAAATTGTATCGTAAAAGTGGTGCGCTCGCCTTTTTTGAGGGTCTGTTTGTCAAAACCTTTCACCACTTGATAAGAGCCATTATCAACGCCTACCGCTCCCAAGCGCAATTCGTTTCCACCCTTATTAGTCAGGGTAAAAGTCAGATTTTGCGTCCTGCCAATTCTAATATCGCCGACTGTATAAAGTGAATCCACTTCAATCTTAGCAGCAAAATTACTTTTGAGTTCGAGCGTAGGCGAAGGTTCTGTTTCGGAAAAAGGCGTTTTTTCGCAACTACTACCCACAAAAAGCAAACCCAATAGCATCAAATACAAAGACAAGCCTCTGTTTTTCAAGAAGTTATCTTTTCCATTTTTTCTATCTTTCAAAATAAAAAACATACAAAGAAACGGGAATAAGTTTTTAGGAAAAGCCCCCTATCACAGTTTTTTCTATCAGGAGCTACGAATAAAAACGCCCAAAGTGTTGCAAAATTGCACTTTTTTGCCCAAAAGGTATAGATTTAAAAAGGACACCACCCATAGAAAAAGGCAATCCGCTTCACTGCCTTGATATAGTTTTTAGAACCAGACCTTGCCTCCATGATGTTAAGTTCTGCGAAAAACCTTGTTTTGTCAAGTGATAGACAAAATAAAATTTGGACAGAAACCCATTTTTGGGTCTAAAAACCTTTTTTATTTCAATCTCACTGCGGACAAGGCAACGCCTTGTCCCTACATTTGCGTCTGATTTTTAGAATTTAACATCACCATACTTTGCCCTCCGACTGCCTTCTTTGTTTAGCTTTGCTTTCGCACAAAAAAATATAATTTATCAGTGGAAAAATCATAGCTTTCTTTCAAATCAAAGCCATCGAGAGCCGCCCATGCAGGTGCGGAAATACCACTTCCCAAACGCAATTCCTTAGCCTCGAAAAGGCGAATTTCATCTGCCAATTCGGTTTCTATCAGCGAAGTTAGGATTTTCGCCCCTCCTTCTACTAAAAGAGATTGAATGTTGCGCTGCCCTAAATCGGTTAAAATTGCCTGCCAAGCCTTTTTTTCTGTTTTATTTTTGTCGTTTGTTTCAATATTGTCATGTTGGGCTTCCTTCTGGTCAGGGTACAAAAGCGAAAGCGCGACTGTTTTGATGGGAAAAGGCTTATTTTTTTCTATGAAATCAAATTTGTTTTTTATATTTTCTGAATAAGCATATTGTAAATCGTGATACACTATCGTAGGCACACTTCCATCAAAAACTTTTAATTCGGCAGGTAGCTCACATTTTCTATCGACAACAATTCGAAGCGGATTTTTGCCCCTTGCATAGCGCACATCGAGGGTAGGATTGTCGTAAAGGGCTGTATTTTTACCTATCAAAATGGCATCTTCTTCGGCACGCCACTGATGTACCATATAGCGCGAAAAAGCACTGCTAATTTGCAGGCGTTCTGCCTTTTTTTGTGCCAAAGGTGCTAAAAAGCCATCTTTGCTTTGCGCCCATTTCAAGACAAGATAAGGCGTTTTTTGTGTTATCATCTTGAAAAAACGGCGATTTTGCCACCTTGCCGCCTGCGCTTCTATTCCAATTTCTACCTCAATTCCTGCCGCCCTTATCCGCTCGATGCCCTTACCGCCTACCAAAGGATTGTCGTCTAAGGTAGCGACTACCACCTTTTGCACCTGCTTTTTCACTACCAAATCAGCACAAGGAGGCGTTTTTCCAAAATGAGCGCAAGGTTCTAAGGTTACATAAAGGGTAGAGGCTCTGAAAATTTCGGCGATTTGGACTTGACTTTTCCCCTCTTTTTCTAAATGCTGCTGCGCGGCTTCGAAGGCGGCAACTTCGGCATGTGCCTGCCCATATTGGGCGTGGTAGCCCGCCCCGATTACCTGGTCTTGATGCACCAAAACCGCCCCTACTAAGGGATTCGGACTTACACTACCTTTGCCTAATCGCGCCAATTCGAGTGCATATTGCATGTAAGAATTTTGCATAAAAACAAAGTGAGCATTAAACAAATTGAAGACCCAAAACCATTACATCATCTATCTGATTTTCTCTGCCCTTCCAATCGTGAAAGGCTTTTTTGAGGCGTTCTTTCTGTTGGGAAAGGGGCAGGTCTGCATTTTGAGATAATAATTGATATAAATTTTGGCTTAAAAACTTTCTATTTTCGCGCCCCCCAAATTGGTCGGCAAAACCGTCAGAATGTAGATAGACCATATCGCCCTGCTCCAACTGCAAACTTTGCAGCGTAAAATTGCGCCTTTCAGGATAGTGGCTACCCCCGATAGGCATTTTATCGCCTTTCAACTTTTGCAATCCGCCCTTTCCTACCCAAATCAAGGGACTTTTTGCACCTGCAAAATGCAGCGCGTTAGTTTTTGGAAAGAAGGTGCAGACGGCAGCGTCCATGCCATCTTGATTTTGGGTTTGATTTTGTTTCAAAACTTCAAAGACGCGGCTATGGAGCTTTTCTAAAATCAGATGCGGCTCGAAAATCTGTTGTTGTTTTACGATTTCGTCTAATAAATTCGAGCCTATCATAGACATAAAAGCACCCGGCACGCCATGACCTGTGCAATCTGCCGCCACAACGACCGCCCATTCAGGCGTGCTATGCCACCAGTAGAAGTCGCCAGAAACAATATCTTTGGGCTGATAAAGTACAAATCCATCTTTGAAATTTTCTATGATGCTTTTTTCTGTGGGCAAAAGAGCCTGCTGAATCCGCAAGGCATATTTGATACTGCCCGTGATGTCTTCGTTCTTTTTATTGATTTCCTCGTTTGCTTCCAAGAGCATTTCCGACTGAATTCGGATTTCTTCGTTCTGCAAATTGATTTCCTCATTTTTTTCTATCAAGATATGATTCGCCTTTCTTTTTAGTTGATTGTTTCTATACAAAATCACAACCACTACGCCTAACAAAAGCAACCCTACGGAGGCAAAAAGAATCAAATTTTTCTGGGCTGCTTCCTTTTTTTCTTTCAATTCGAGGTCTTTTTTCAGAATTTCATTTTGTTTTTTCTGCGATTCTATTTGAAAGTTGGTTTCTAATTTGGAAATAGATTTAAGCGACTCTTCATTAAATAAGCTATCTTTGTAAAGAATGTACGCCTCTTGATAAGCAAAAGCCTGCTCATAATTTTTTAGCTCCTTTTCTATTTGCATCAAAACGGCAAGCGCAAAGCCAATTCCCTGCTTGCTTTGCAGCTTTTTTGCCAAAGCCAAGCCTTTTTCCGCTTGCTGCTGTGCCAAATTCCACTTTTTCATCTGGGCATAACACTCCCCCAAATTGGTATAACCAAAGACCAAAAAACCAAAATCTTCATATTTTTCTGCCAAACTGATTGCTTTTTCAAAATAAGGTAGAGCTTTTTCGGGTTGCTGTTGGGTTGTATAAAGAGAAGCCAAATCGTTGTAGGAATAAGTTAGATTTGGATTGTTGGGGATTTTTTCTCTAATTTTGATAGATTCCATCTGAAATTCAACCGCCTTTTCATAGTCTTTCAAAAGCCCCAAGATATTGCCCATGTTGTTGTAGGCATAGGAAAGTGAATTATCATCTTTCAATTCTTTTTCAATTTCTAAGGCTTTTTGGTAATAATCTAAGGCTATTTTGTAATTAGTCTGCACTTCATGCAACTTTCCTATTTGCTGCAAACAGATGGATTTTTGTTTTTTAAAGTTGTTTTTATCTAAAATTTCATAACTTTTCATATACCAAGTCAGAGCGTTGGCGTAATTGCCTAAACCATACTCATTTGCGCCCAATTCGCGCAAAGCTAAACCTTCGAAGAGCGGCATCTTTTTCTCGATAGCCATTTGGTAGGTCTTATTAAAGTAGGCGTTTGAAAGGACAATACTATCCTTGTGCTGATACACTTTTCCGATAACGTAAAGATTTTTCAGTTTCAAACTATCCACCGAAACGGTATCTTCCACTCTCAAAAGGCTATCCAAATTAGGAAGTTGGGCTTTTGAAGTGGGCAGAAAGGATAGCGGCAGTAGTAAAAAAAGCCAACCTAAGACAAACATCTGTCTGTTTGGTATCCTATCGCCAATAAATATGTTTTGTTTTTCCAGCATCTTTTTCATAAAAAAGTAAAAATAGCATACACAACCCGATACCCCAGTAATGTTAAGTTCTGTAAAAAAACTTGTTTTTTCAAATTTGACACGAAATAAAATTTGGACTTAAACCCTAAGGGTCTTCAAGACCCTTAGGGTTTGGGGCATAGGAAAAGGCAATGCCTTGTCCCTACATTTGCATTTGGTTTTTAGAATTTAACATTACTGCCCGATACCCTGATAAATTTTTGGTGCAACTTTGATAAAATCTTGCCAAAACGCTGACCACACTTTGCCAATAAGTAGCAAAAGAAGGTTCTTTCTTTCACTTCTCACCTATTGAAAGACTTTTTTTAACCGAAAAAAAGCAGGGCTTAACCGAAAAGACTTTTTAGCCCTTTACTTGGGTTTCGAAAATTCACAATTTCTTGACTTAGAAAGCCCTTTGGCAGCCCCTCGAAATCCGTACCTTTGTGGTTCTGAAAAAGAAACCGCCTTTTTCTTGCCGTTTTTATCCTTTTTCTACCTCCTTCACCCTCAAATTTAGATTTTAGATTGACTCAAAATCGCCCACCGTCGCCTTCCGTTGCCTCCCCTCGCCAAACGCTTCAACACATCTTGGGACAAGTGGCTGCCATTATTGGTATCTTCTTCCTCTTTTTATTGAGCATAGAAACGATGGTTGGAACGCTGCGTCTTTTTAGTCATCAGGCGGCGCGTGAGGTTTTTGCTTTGACAAATAATCCATTTGTTAGTATTTTTATTGGGCTATTGGTTACTTCTATTGTGCAAAGTAGCTCTACGACTACCTCCCTGACTGTGGCATTGGTAGCTTCGGATACGCTTCAAATTTCGCAAGCTGTTCCTATTATTTTGGGTGCAAATGTGGGAACAACCCTGACCAGCACCCTGATTTCTTTGGGGCATATTTCGAGCAAAAAAGAATTTAGACGCGCCATTGCTGCGGGTTCGCTGCACGATTTATTTAATATTTGCGCTCTTATTATCATTTTTCCGATAGAATATTACACGCATTTTCTTAGCAAAGGTGCGGAAATTTTGGTGCGCCACCTTCCTTTTACAGCAGGCGACAATCCCAACTTAGAAGGCAATTATTTGGTGCGCCACCTTTCTAATTGGATAGTAGAAAATAGCAAGGACTATCCCTTCTTCCTGCTATTGGGTGCGATTTTGTTTTTGTTTTTCTCCTTGCGCTCTTTTTCCAAAATTTTGGAATACTCGATGCTCAAACAGGGTATCGGAACAAAAAAAATGGAAAGCGAAACCCAACAAGGAGAATCAAACCCTGCCCTTTTGGAAGTTTTGTTTGGCAATAAGTGGAAATCTTTTTTTTCGGGTCTTTTGCTCACGAGTGCCATTCAGTCGAGTTCGGTAACGACTTCGCTCATTGTGCCTTTGGTAGCGAAAGGGCGCGTCAATTTGGGGGTTGCCTTTCCTTTTATTATCGGTGCAAATATCGGCACAACCATAACAGGCTTATTAGCAGCCCTTTTCAAATCGGAAACGGCGTTGGTTATCGCCTTTGTGCATATCCTTTTCAATATTTTTGGCGGACTTCTTTTTCTTTTTGTACCCTTTTTAAAGATGCTACCGCTGTACTTATCCGAAAAGTTAGGCGAATTGGCGCAGGAAAATCGCCTTTTTGGGTTTGTGTATATTTTGGTCATCTTTTTCGTTTTGCCGTTTTTCTTGATATATTGGACTTCCTAAAAGGATTAGGCTTCAAAACTTCACGCCCATGAAAAAAAAGACGCATCACGACACAAAAAACGACAAGCACCCTCATTTTAACAGTGCTAAAAGAAAAGTGAAAAAAAATTTGGGTAGCCACTTGGGACTGCTGCCTATCTTTTTGGTACTTTTTCAATGCTTTTTCCTATCCGAAGCGAAGGCATGGGGCTTTTTCACACACAAGCGCATCAATCGTGTGGCGGTCTTTTTGTTGCCGCCCGAAATGTTGGGTTTTTACAAAGCGCATATCCAATTTCTGACCGAAAACGCCGTCAATCCCGACCGCCGCCGCTACGCCGTAGAAGGGGAAGCACCGCGCCACTACATCGATTTGGACGTGTATGGCGAGCGTGCCTATGAAACTGTGCCGCATAAATGGAAAGATGCCGTAGAAAAATACAGCGAAGATACACTTTTGGCGTATGGAATTGTGCCTTGGCATATCGAAAAGATGGTCTATCGCCTTACCGAAGCCATGCGCAATAAAGATAGCGATAGGATTTTGCTGCTTTCGGCAGATTTGGGGCATTATATCGGCGATGGCAACGTGCCACTGCATACCACAGTCAATTACAACGGACACATGACGGGGCAGTCGGGTATTCATGGCTTTTGGGAATCGCGCCTACCCGAACTTTTTTTCGAGGAATATGATTTGTTTTTCGATTTGGGGGCAGAATACGAATCCGACCCCTTAGAACGCGCTTGGACAGCCGTAACAAAAGCGCATATTGCCTTAGATTCCGTCTTCCGCTTCGAGCGCGAACTAACGCAAGAAATGGGCGAAGACCAAAAATGGAGCTTCGAAACGCGCGGCAATATCACCACAAAAGTCTATTCTGTGCCTTTTTCACGCGCCTATCACGATAGGCTCGATGGGCAGGTAGAACGCCAACTTCGCGCTTCTATCAAAATGACGGCAGACCTTTGGTACACCTGCTGGATAAATGCAGGAAAACCCGACCTCAAATCGCTCATTCCCAAAGGTTTTAGCCCCGAAATGGAAAAGGAAATAGAGGAGGAAATGAAACTTTGGCGCGAAAAGAAAATCAAGAGTCGCGAACACGAAGGCAGCAGCCAAACTGTGCCTTATTTTTTCAAATCCCCCACGCCTTTTCCCCTACCCTACGCACCTACGCTTCCGCTTTTGCCAAACCGAAGCTGGCAGGTCGTAATTTTTTCCGACAAAACGCAACTCATGCAGGCGTAAGTGCATCTGTTTTTTTGTAAAAAGTATGATTTCCAAACGGCTCTTGTTTTTTTAGAACCTCCCACAAGGCTTTTTCGTTTTTGGGTTGTTCCCTTCTAATCAAAAGGTTTATGTACGAATTTGAAAGAATCCTTATCGTCGATGATAATGAAGATGTGCTTTTTGCACTCAAACTGCTCCTAAAAAAATACGCCAAAGAGGTCTTGATGGAAATGAACCCCAAGCGGATTCCATTTTTAATGAACCAGCACCCCTACGATGTCATTCTTTTGGATATGAATTTTAGCCGCGACACGACCAGCGGCAAAGAAGGCTTCGAATGGTTAGCCGCCATTTTAGAACGCCAGCCGCAAGCTGCCGTCGTGATGATAACCGCTTACGGAAGCATCGAAACGGCGGTTTTGGCTCTAAAAGCAGGTGCAACCGACTTTGTACTCAAACCTTGGGACAACAAAAAAATCGTCGAGACCCTACGCGCCGCCAAAGCCCAAAAACAGGCACAGGGACAAAACAAAGCCGCCGCGCCCAAGCGCAACGAAAGCCTTTCTGATGACTTTGAACCTGAAAACGACACCACTACAAGCGAGAGCGGTCAGACAAAAGACCCACTTTCCTACCTTATCGGCGAAAGTGAGGCTATGAAACAGGTTACAACGATTTTGAAGAAAGTAGCGACCACAGATGCCAACATTCTGATTTTAGGCGAAAATGGCACAGGAAAGGAAGTCATTGCACAGGCAATACACGCTCTTTCGAGCCGCAAAAAATCGCCCTTCGTCAGTGTGGATATGGGTGCAATTACCGAAACGCTCTTTGAGTCGGAACTTTTCGGACACAAAAAAGGAGCTTTCACAGATGCCAAAGAAGACCGTATCGGGCGTTTTGAAGCCGCCCACAAAGGGACGCTCTTTTTAGATGAAATCGGCAACCTTTCCCTACCCCTTCAAACCAAACTGCTTACGGCACTGCAAAAAAGGGAGATTATTCGTGTAGGGACAAATAAAGCCATTTCAGTAGATATTCGCTTGGTCTGCGCTACCAATATGCCCCTTTATGAGATGGTGCGCCAAAATGAATTTCGCCAAGATTTGCTTTATCGCATCAATACCATCGAAATAAAATTGCCCCCCCTGCGCGAAAGAGGGCGCGATGTCTTGCTTTTGGCACAGCATTTTATCAAAATTTATACAAAAAAATACCAAATGCCGCTTAAAAAATTGGGCAGCGAAGCGCAAAAAAAGCTACTCAACTATCACTTTCCGGGCAATGTTCGCGAGCTACAACACGCCATCGAACGCGCCATCATCATGAGCGAAGAAGACACCCTACAAGCAGGCGATTTCCTCTTTTTGGTAGAGCAAGAAGAAGCAAACGATTTAGACATTCAAGACTACAACTTGGAAAATGTAGAGAAATTAGTCATTCAAAAAGCCATCAGCAAGCATGGAGGCAATATCTCACACGCCGCCAAAGCCTTAGGGCTGACGCGTGCCGCCCTTTACCGCCGTTTGGAGAAGTATGGGCTTTAAATAGCCTTTAAACTTGTTTGAAAGCTACTTTAAACCGCCTTCTAAGCGATAACTTTAACTACCTATGGGCGAAGATTCTTCTTTTTTTGTTATAAAATCTGTTGTAAAAAGTGAAAGGAAATTCGCCGTATTTGCCTGCACAGAATAGCGTTTTTCTACTAATTCTCTGCCCTTTCGTCCCATTTCAGTTCTTAAATTTGCATCTTGCATCAGGGTTTGAAGGGCTTGTTTCCATTCGGCAGAGGTAGTAGCCCAAAAGCCTGTCTGCCCCTGCTGAACAATTTGGCAATTCACGCCCACAGGCGAAACAATGGCAGGAATACCCAAAGCCAAATATTGCAGTGCCTTAAAGCCGCATTTCCCTTCCGACCAAGCATCTGTTTTGAGTGGCATAAGTCCGATATTGCCCACTACTAAGTCCTCTATTTCAGTTTGGGCGTTCCAAGCACAAAACTCAAAATTTTTGAGTGGCAAGTTTGGATTTTTATCACAAATGACCCGAAAAATAAAATCAAATTCTTGTTCTAATTCGGCTAAAATGGGCAAAATCAGGTCTAAATATAACAAGGTAGAATGTGAGCCTGTCCAGACAATGACTATTTTTTCACCTGCGCTAAGGGTCTGATTTTTATACAAATTATGTTTATAGACGGTATCAATCGTGGTAGGATTTAAAATCACCTGCGCCCTTCCTGCGCCTGCTTTTACAAAAGTTTCGGCGTTTTGTTTCAAAAAGGCATTTCCCACACTAATTTTATACGACCACACACAAATTTTTTTCACTTTGGGCGCATTTCTAAGCCTGTGTTTCCACGTTTTTTTTTCTGTTTGGGCTGTTTCTATCCAAATGGCATCATCAAAATCGTAAATGATTTTTTTGCGTAAAATTTTAGCTAAAAACCATTCTACCCAAGGCGCACCCAAAGGGGTAGCCTCGCGATAGATAAAGACAAAATCGGCTTTTTGGGCTGCCCAAATATGAAAAAGCCTTTTGAAATAGCCTTTCAAAACACCCCAGACTTTTTGCAAAGTATTGCCTTTTTTGTATAAAATGCGGTTTGTTTTTTCATCTAAAAAGGAAAAAATTTCGAAAGAAAAGTCATTTTCGCGCAAAGCCTCCAAATATTGTTCGTAGCGAAAACGCTGACCAGGGGCAATATCAAAGGGATAAGGCACTAAAAAGACGATATGTTTCGTTTTCACAGTTTTTAGAATCGTATAAAAAATAAAAAGAGAAATAAATAAAATCCCCTAACCAAAAGGCTTCTGATTAGGGGCTTCTACTACGGTTGTTATTGTGTCTTTTGGGGCTTGTAGAAAGGCAAATCGTTGGTTTCTTTATAGATGCGCTGCGTGCCATACTGTTGGAAAGAGCGTTCTATCCAGCCGCCACCGACTACATCATCGCCTTGATAAAAGACGGCAGATTGTCCGGGGGCAATCGCCTCGACGGGTTCGTGAAAAAGGGCGGTAATGGTATCGCCCTGCTGCCTGATAGTGGCAGGCGTGCCTACGTCATGGACGCGCACTTTGGCAATCACTTCCAAATCGCCTTCTATTTTTGGATATTTTTGCAAACTAATTTTTCTAACCGTCATGCCGTCGCGCCCCAATTCTTCGCGCTCACCCAAAACGACTTCGTTGGTTTCTTTGCGGATTTCCAAGACATAAAGCGGCACTTTATGCGCAATGCCTAAGCCTTTTCGTTGCCCGACGGTATAAAAAGGGTAGCCGTTGTGCTTTCCCAGAATTGTTCCGTCTTGTAGTACAAAATTGCCCTGCCCTACCTCTGCCTCTAAATTGGGCAAGCGGCGGCGCAAAAAGCTACGGTAATCGTTATCAGGAATAAAACAAATTTCATAGGATTCCGACTTTTTGACCAACTCCACAAAACCGCGCTCCATCGCCATTTGGCGAATTTCAGACTTTAATAAATTGCCCAAAGGCAACAAAGTACGCGCTAAGTTGTCTTGCGAAACGCCCCAAAGGACATAAGATTGGTCTTTGTGGTGGTCTTTGCCTTTTGAAATGACATAACGCCCGTTTTCCTGACGGATATTGGCGTAATGCCCAGTGGCAATATATTGACAACCGAGTTTGTCGGCACGTTTGAGCAGCGCGTCCCATTTGATGTGCGTATTGCACAAAACACAAGGATTAGGCGTTCTGCCTGCCATGTACTCATCTGTGAAATAATCGATGACGTAATCGCCAAATTCGGCGCGAATGTCCAAAATGTAATGGGGAAAACCCAAATCTACGGCAATGGCGCGTGCATCATTGATGGAATCGAGGCTACAACAGCCTGTTTCCTTTTTGCCCGTACTGCCTGAAGAGGCATAGTCCCACGTTTTCATGGTCATGCCAATTACTTCGTAGCCTTGCTCATGCAACAAAACGGCAGCCAGCGAGCTATCTATGCCGCCACTCATAGCGACTAAAACTCTTTTACTCATAAGTAGTTACGTTTTGAAAACGGAGTAAAAGTCCGTTAAAACAGAGAAAATAAAACGCCACCGAGAAACCCAAATGGCGACCTCACCAGCGAGGTAGGTCTGACCGCTTTCTTCAAAACGGCACTACCTCCTAACCTCATAAGGTAGGTGCAAAGTTCGGAAAATTATACCAAAAATTCGTTTTTTCTCAAAGAGCGCGAGCAAAATGACCAAAGCAATAAGCTCTAATTTTTCCTCAAAATGGTCTTTTCTAAGTCGAAAGTAGATTCTTTGCCAATGCTCTCAAAATTTTTATTCAGCCATTCTTCTGCCATACTTCGCCCAATATTTCTAAGTTTTTGTAGGAAATTCCATTCGGCGTTGAGTTTGGTAGAAACATTAAGGTTTCGCAAAGTTTGGGCAGGAAAAATGCGGTGCAGGTACAATTCTTTAAACTTGCCATCAATATTGATACCCTTTTCCAACATCTTGCGCACCATATTGATTTGCCTAATGTCGTGAATCAGACTTGCATTAAAAGAAATTTCATTGACCCTATCGCGAATTTCATCTACCGTTTTGGGGACATGGTCGATGCGAATGGGATTGATTTGGACAATCATAATATCGGGCGTATCGGTATTGTCGATAAGCGGATAAATAGGCGGATTGCCCATATAACCACCGTCCCAATAGGCTTCTCCATCAATTTCTACGGCAGGAAAAAGGAAAGGCAGACAAGCAGAAGCCATAACCGATTCTACGGTAATCTCCTGTGTTTCAAACACTTTCACATGGCTTGTACGCACGTTGGTAGCACAGACAAACAATTTTACTTCCTGACAACGCCTCAATTCTTCAAAATCTATAAACTCTTCTAAAACAAATTTTAAAGGATTGATATTTAAAGGATTAAACTGATAAGGCGAAAAAAGCAAAGTAAAATATTCAAAAAAATGATAAGCAGGCGAATAATCCAAACGCCCTTCGCCAAAAACCTTATCAAACGGACTGGGCTGCAAAGGGCTAAGAGTCTGATATTCAGACACCCTGCGCCAAAACTTTTCTAAAAGTGCAATGGCTTCATAGCGTCCGCCCTTTTGCAAGCCATACGCCAAAATTGTCCCGTTCATTGCCCCTGCACTGGTGCCACAGATGCCGTCAATTTTGATGCGCTCATCTTCTAAAAGACGCTCCAAGACTCCCCAAGTAAAAGCTCCATGCGAGCCACCTCCTTGCAAAGCCAAGTCTAATTTTTTTACTGTTTTTGATGTAGAATTACTCATTTTTTTGTGTTGCGGAAATAAAAAGTGGGAAAAAAAACAGCAACGACGTGCTGCCACTAATAGCACAGCAAGTTACTAATTTTTTGCCGTTTTCTTCTTAGCCAAAACGCCAAAGAAGTTGGAAAAGACGCACTTTTAAAGTTTTGCCGCCGCCAGTGTAGGTAAGTTTTTGTCCTTTTCTGAAATGATAATCTCCGATAAAGGCAACGCCCATTCAATTTCGAGGGCAGGGTCGGCAAAATAAATCCCCGTATCGGCTTGGGGCGCGTAAAAATTATCGCATTTGTAAAAAAATTCTGCCCATTCGCTCAAAACCAAAAAGCCATGTGCAAAACCGCGCGGCACAAAGAGTTGTTTTTGGTTCTTTTCTGAAAGTAGAATACTAAAATGCTTGCCAAAAGTTGCAGAATCAGGGCGTAAATCTACAATAACATCTTGAATTTCACCAAATAAACAGCGCACCAATTTTGCCTGTCCGAAGGGTGCGTGTTGGAAATGCAAGCCACGCATTACGCCTTTGAAAGAGCGCGACTGGTTGTCCTGCACAAAAGAAGGCGCAACCCCAACTTGTTTGGCAAAATCATTCAGATTGAAACTCTCAAAAAAATAACCTCTGTGGTCGTTGAAAATCTTAGGCTCGAAGACATAAACGCCTTCAAACGGGGTTTCGGTATAAGGCATAAACGAAGAAGTGAAAGATGGCAGAAAAAGAAAAACAAAAATACAAAACTTTTTCTCAATCCTGCCCCTAATGCGCCCACGCATAGCGCAATCCTATCCAAATGCTTCGCCCTGCGGCGGGAATCCCCCAAGCATAAGGCTGATAAAACTTATCTAAAATGTTGTCTATTCCTGCTTGAATTGTCATATTCCGATAGAGATAACGCGCTTGCAAATCTATTCGCTGCCATGCCAACGCGCCTTTGGGGTGATAAATAAAGGTTTTGTTCTGCTCCTCCAAAGGCAACTTTTCGAAGGGCATAGCTCCCTGCCAATGAAAAAAGCTATTTAATTGAAGTTTTTTATAGCGAAATTGCAAACCCATTCGCCCAAAAATAGGCGGAATGTGCTGTAAGGTTTGCCTGCTTTTTTCTTCAAAACCGTTGGTATAGGTTAGTTGATTTTCCAATAGAAAATGATGCAAAAAATTTATTTTCAAATCGCTGCTGATACCATAAATCCTACCCGATGCGGCATTGACGTAGGCTTGAACTGCACTTTTTTCGCCTTCATACAAGATAGAATCTGCTCCCTGAAAGGTAAAAGGGCGGCGCAGGATAACGGATTTTAATTGCGTATAAAAGGCATTTAGTTGAAAAACTACTATTTCTTTTTTATTTTTTTGATAGTGATATTTCAATCCTATTTCTGCCGTCTGGGTGCGTTCTGGGCGTAGATTTTCATTAGGCACAACCACCTTTGAGGGTTCAGATTCAAAGACTTTGCCTACGTCATCTACATTGGGAGCGCGAAAACCGCTGCTTAAAGCCGCATCTAATTGCAACGAAGGCAGAGGGTGAAAAGTAGTGCCTACGCTATAAGTAGTAGCCGAATTAGTAAGATTTATTTTTTCAAAAGGAAAATCATAAAAAGGGTCATCACCAAAGTCTGCTTTCAAATCTATCCAAGTATGTCGCAATCCAATATTTGCAAACCATTTTTTTGTTAGAACTCTTTTGTAGCCTACAAAAGTTCCTGCTTGTGTGTAGTGGCTGCCCTCACGCGGATAGCGCGTGTCCAAAGCCTCTCTTTTTTGGGTTAGCAAATGGGTAGAAAAAGCCTTAGAAGCGACATAGTTGTATGTAAGTTCTAAGCCGTAATACAATTCATTTTTTTGATTGATAAATTTATCAAAATTTAAGTTTAGACTTCCAATTTTCACCTTTTCAAAGCGGCTTGCCCTATTGGGATTGCCAAAATTGCGATTGTGCCTGCTTTCCTCTACACTTTGATAGGCTACCGTAGCGGCAAAACGGTCAAAGGCTTTCTTTTCGGCTCGCCATTCTATTTTCAAATTTTGTAGAAACCATTTTTGCGCTCCATAATTCCACTCTGCAAAACGAAGTGCATTGTTTCTTGTTTCTATCAATCTATCATAGCGCGGAATGTCGGTAGAAGTAGTAAAAAGCGATAAAGCACTGATAACGAGATTTTTATGTGCTTGAAAACGGAATTTTTGGTAGAAATTTAGCTGCCCATAGCCCGAATTTTTCAGGCGATACGGGTCTGGGTTTGCAAGCATTTTGTCTTCAAAATTCTCCCCTTTTATTTGAGTTTGAACATAGAAAGGGCGCAAGCCAAAGTTTCTGGCTATTGTGCTGGTGTCGGCATTTTCGAGTGAGTTGCGATTTTTTCCTATGCGCAGGTCTTCAAAATCAGAAAAAGAAAAGACCGTTGTGGCAGCCCATTTCTTGCCGCCATAAGCTAAATTTAGATGTAAGGTTTTTTCCCGATTTGCAGAAGCATAGCGCAAAAGTGTTTCTGCTTTGATGTAAGTTTTTTCTGAAAATTGCGGCGTTTGGGTGTGAAAATCTATAACGCCCCCTAAGGCATCACTTCCGTAGAGGATAGCCCCTGTACCGAAAATAAGCTCTGCATTTTCTAAACCATTTACATCAATCATCAAACTATTTTGCAAATTGCCACCTCTATAAATGGCATTATTGAGCCTTACGCCATCTAAAACCAAAAGCAAACCATTGGCAGCAAAACCGCGCAACATAGGGCTTCCGCCTCCTAATTGTGATTTTTGGACAAAAACCTCACCCGTTTTGTGCAGCAAGTCGGGCGTAGTAGCAGGCGCAAGTAGTTTTATTTCTGCATTTCCTATTTTTCGTATCTGAAAGGGAATTTCTGCCTTGTCGCTTTCCCAAGCCTGTGCCGCAATAAAAACTTCTTCTAAATTTAGTATTTTTTCCTCTAAAAAAATCAGCTTTAATTTTTCTTCTTTTTTGATATTGAAAAATAAAGAATCAGGAATGAGAAACTGGGTGTGTTGGAATTTGATAAGCGCGTCAGGTGTAAAATCTTGAAGGCTTGCTTTGCCCTTTTGGTCTGTAACTACTTGATTTTGAGAGCTATAAACAAGCACTCCTGCAATAGGTTTCTGGCTATGTGCCTCCAAAAATAGGATTTGGCTTTGTGCCTTTATCGAAGACAAGGACAAAGCCAAAAAAGCAAAAAGAGCAAATAAAAAGTACAATTTTTTCATGAAAAGGCAATTTAGAACATCATATTTTCGCGCCTAAGCCAACCTGTCAGGCTTGCGCGAGGGCGTTTGGTGGGCAAGACCTCATGCCAAACGGTATCGCTACGCATACAGACCAAAGTACCCATCTGGGGGGCAATGTCGAGATAAGGCGTATCAGCGTTGGGGGGTAGTGGTGCGCTTAGGTGCGGCTCTGTTTGGTAAATCCTAAGACAACCTTCATCTTGGGGTGTCCAATTTTCATTCAGATATAAGACACAAGAAATTAACCTTTCTTGCACATTTTGATGTTGGTCTAAATGTTTTTTGTAGAAACTGCCTACGGGATAAAGGGCGAAATGGGCTTCAAAGTGCCTAAGATTGAGGAAGAAAGCGCGATTAAGAGCCAATCGCACCTGCTCGATTTGCGCCCAATAGTGCCTTTGCAAGTCGCTTAGGTGGGCTTCTTCTAACCAGTGAATATAGTCGCCTCTTATTTCACTTTTTAGCCGAAATTTTGAACCACTACCAATGCCTGCTCGCACAAATTCGCCTTCTCGGTAGGTTTGTTTTAGTTCTTGGTATAATTCCTTTGCCATTTGTGTAGGTAAGAAATTAGGGATTTCCGACCAATGTTTAGACGCAAGGTCTTCTACAATTTGTTCGGAAAGTGTAGGCTCGATGGGGACGATAGGCATAAATGGGCATAAAAGCGTGAAAGGAGTAAATCACCTAAGAAAGTCGTCTAAAAAGCACTACCAAACGATTTTTTCTTTGTTTAAAAACGCCGCAATTCCTTTTTTACAATCTTGTGTGGCGCGTGCCTGCGCATTAAGGGCGGCGGCATAGAGAAGTGCCTGCGAAAGGTCTTGCTCTTGGACAATTTCAATCGCCTTTTTGGTCATAAACATTGCCTCTGCCGAATTATTTTTACACAAGATTTGTGCAAAATTTTGCACTTTTTCAGTAAGATTTTCCGCCTCTACCACTGCCGTAATGAGTCCGATTTGCTCTGCCTTTTGCGCCGAAATAAGTTCGCCCGAAATGAGCAGATAACGCGCCTGCATCTCACCAATCTTACGCAAGAGAAATTTGCTCACGATAGCAGGCACAAATCCAATTTTAACTTCGGTATATCCAAATTTAGCTTCGGGAACGGCAAAGACAAAATCGCAGACGGTAGCCAAACCGCAGCCTCCTGCCAAAGCCGCGCCTTGTACGGCGGCGATAGTGGGCTTGGGAAAGCGATAAATCTGTTCGTATAAGTCCTTTAAAAAAGAGGAGTCAGCCAAATTTTCTTCGTAAGTATTGGTTTGTAGCGTTTGCAAATAAGCCAAATCTGCCCCTGCACAAAAGACAGTGCCTTTGGCTTGTAGGACGACGACTTTTACGTTGTCGTCTTCCGCTGCCTTTGTAAAGGCTTCTTTGAGCTGGGCTACTAAGGTTGCACTAAACGCATTTCTCTTTTCGGGACGATTTAAGGTCAGATAAGCTACTCTATTTTCGGTGTGATAGGTAAGGTCTTGCATGGGAAACAACTTTGAAGGGCAATTTTTTAAAAAGGCAATATTACAATAGCACAAAGCTGGCGCAAAGTTAGCGTATCGCGCGATAAAAAAGCGTGCTGCAAACCTGCGGATTCAAAACTTTTTGTGCCACCTGCTTTACCTGCGCTAAGGAAACGGCGCGAATTTGCTCGATTTCCGTATTGACAAGGTTTGTATTGCCCAAAAGAGTCGCATACGCCAAATTGACGGCGCGATTAAAAAGCTCGATATTGCCCAAGACTACGCCCGATTCTACATGATTTTTAACCCTTTGCAGCGATTTTTCGTCTAAACCAGCCACTACCCTTTCAAGTTCCTGCTCCAAAAGGGCATGCGCCTCTTCGAGCGTGTGGGTAGGATTGACTTTGCCTTGTATGACCAAAAGCCCTTCGTCAAACGAACCCATGATGTAAGATTGTAGCGAAACAAAAACTTCCTTTTCACGCACCAGACGGCGAAAAAGGGGCGAAGCCTCATCTCTTGCCAACATATCGCTCAATAGGTCGGTGGCGTGATAGTCCTGCGCCAGACGGTTAGACATTTTATAGGCTTTGTAGATGGCATCAAGCGGCACTTTGGCGGCTGTTTCTTCAAAACGCGCCTCTGTTTGCAAGGGTTCTTGTGGCAACAGACGCGGCAATCGCTCTCCTTTTGGAATCGGCGCGAACCATTTTTGGGCTAAGGCTTCCACTTGCTCGGTCGTAACGTTTCCTGCCACAACTGCAATGGCATTATTAGGCAGATAATAACGATAAAAAAAATCCTTCACATCTTGAAGTGTAGCCTGCTCTATGTGGCTAATTTCCTTTCCTATCGTAGCCCAACGATAAGGGTGCTGCTGATACGCCAAAGGGCGCAATTTGAGCCACACATCACCATAAGGCTGATTGAGATACCGCTGTTTAAATTCCTCGATGACCACTTTTCGCTGCACCTCTAAGGGTTCTTCGCTAAAATCGAGGGCAAGCATGCGGTCGGATTCGAGCCAAAAAGCCGTTTCGAGGTTGTTGGCAGGTAGGATGTCGTAATAGTTTGTTAGGTCGGGCGAAGTAAAGGCGTTATTCGAGCCGCCAACCAGCTGCAAAGGGCGGTCGTAGGTAGGGATATGTTTCGAGCCGCCAAACATGAGATGCTCAAAAAGGTGCGCAAACCCCGTTTTGTGTGCCTCTTCGTCGCGCGAACCTACATCGTACATCAAATTAAAAACTGCCATAGGCGTATCTTTGTCTTGATGGACAAAAAAGCGCAATCCGTTGGCAAGCGTAAAAGTTTCGAAATGAAGCATAATCAATTTTTTAAAAGCCGAAAAGAAGGGTTTTGAAGGGCGTTTTGAGCGGCACAAACGTTTGAAAAATTAGAAGCGGAAGCGCGTTGTGCGTTGGGTAGGCAAAATGGCAGGGCTTGGCGCAGGCAGGCGGAAACCTATCGTAACTTCGTGCGAAGTAGGCTGTTTGGCAGGCTGTCCGCTCACTACTAAATCAAAAGAGTACATAATTCTCAAATCTTTTTTCTCTAATAAATTTGCTCCTACCATCAAAATTGCATCATCAAAGGCATTGGAAGCCCTTGCACCTAAGCCCAAATGGTAGCGGTCTTGCAGCGTAAAAAGGGCATTTCCCTGATAGGAAAAGGTATTGAAGTCGGTTTGCAACATGGCAGAGGGCGAAAAGAAAAGGCTTTCGGTTAAATCAAACTTGCCGCCTACCATCAAATTGGCATGGGTAGTCAGGGAGGAGATGTTGATTTGCGTGCCGTAATTAAATTGGGTAGGAAGTAGGTGTGTAATGCCTGCGCCTGCAAAAAACTTAGGATTTTCGTAAAAAATCCCTGCTGATAAGTCGGGTTTGAATTGATTTTCCTTGCCCCCTTGTGGAATATTGGGGTCTCCTGCCTCATTAGGGCGATATAGGCTAAAATCAATCGCCTGATTATAGACCCCTGCACGCAAACCGATAGAGAGTTTGCCCTCATTTTTCAAAGCCACATGATAGGCATAGGAAAGCATCACTTCCGTACTGCTAAGAGGTCCTAAACGGTCGACGGCGAGGTGCAGCCCGATACCCGAATTGATGCGATTCAGGGGTGCAGAGATGCTCACTACCTGTGTGGCAGGTGCGCCGCCTTGGTCGAAGGTAGCGGTGTAGCCTGCCCATTGTGAGCGATAGACCGCGCCCATTTCTATAAAATCGCTATTTCTGCCTGCTGTGGCGGGGTTGAAATAAAGCGTATTGAACATGTATTGGCTAAACTGGGCATCTTGTTGGGCAGATGCTTGGGTTTGAAAAAATCCGAAGCCAACACAAAACGCAAGGAAGAGGTATAGATTTTTTTTCATATCATTTTCATATCGTTGTTCTGGGCGAAATTAAAATTGGTCTGCCCAAAAAGTTTGACAAGTCGGAACGCCTATACTGCCACAAAAGGGCAATGCGCCAAAAGGTCTTAGTCTTTTCGCAAAAATAAGGTTATTTGTTGCAAGATAATCATATTTTCGCACTCTCAAAAGAATTTTTCACAAGCCAACTCCATACCTTATGTCGTTTTCGCCTCTTATTAGCCCGCAAGCCTTTCAAGACGGACAGGTTTTGCTTTTAGACAAGCCCTACACTTGGACTTCTTTTGATGTCGTCAATAAACTGCGGTATGCCTTACGCCGCTTTACGGGTCAGAAAAATATCAAAGTGGGGCATGCAGGCACATTAGACCCCCTTGCCACAGGGCTACTCCTGCTTTGCACAGGCAAAATGACCAAACAAATTGATGCCTTCCAAGCCCAAGAGAAAACCTATACGGGCAGTTTTTGTTTGGGCGCAACCACACCTTCCTACGACAAAGAAACGGAAATTACGACACATCATAACCTCGATTTTTTACAAAAAAACATAAAATATGAGGCTATTCAAGCAGTGATACAATCTTTTATAGGAAAAATAGAACAAGTGCCGCCGCTTTACTCTGCCGTTTCAGTAGAGGGCAAACGCGCCTACCAAGCCGCAAGAAAGGGCGAAAGCCTCACACTCAAAAGCCGCCCAATAGAGATTTTTGAATTTGAGGTAGAAAAAATAGAACTCCCCGAAGTCTTTTTTAGGGTTCGTTGCTCAAAAGGCACTTACATTCGCAGCCTCGCCCAAGATGTAGGGCAAAAATTAGGCGTAGGGGCGTACCTTTCCAGCCTAAGACGCACCCAAATCGGCGATTTTAAGGTAGAAAATGCCCTTGCCGTACCCGATTTTTTGGCTCTTTTGAAAGAAAGCTAAAAGACTGCCCTAAAAAAAAGTTCGTAGCTACCCTTTTGTGATAGCTAAAAAAGACTGCTTGCCGACAAAAGTTAAACAAAATGGCGCAAAATCTCATTTTGTTTAACTTTTTTGATGCAAAACGCCACAAAAGTACAGAAATAAACCTTTAAACCCTATTTAAACACCCTTCAAAGACTAAGGGGAAACCCATAGAAAGTAGGAAAAGAAGGTCTGAACATAGGACAATAGCAGGGTTATTTTTTTTTATGCAATTTTAAGAGGGTTTAAAAGGCATGTATGTTTTTTTTTATTTTCGCATATTCGCCCTTTCAAACTGTTTAACTTTTTTAGAGCCTAAGCGCGTTTTTTTTAAAGACTTCGACACAATTCGCATCTTTTGTTTAACTCTTTTTTCTCAAAGTATGCACAAAATCTTTTTTTCAAGTACCTGCCTTTCTCATTTTAAAAGCTACATAACCTCCTGAAAGCGGATTGAAAAGGTTTTGTTTAAGCAAAAAGTCGTTGCTTTCTACATTAGGTTTTAGCTCGGAAGAGTGCGTCTGCAATCTTTTTTTACAACTTTGCGTATCAATTTATACAAGCCTTCAACAAAATAAAAGCGCACTGCACGTTTTGATAAGGCATTTCTAACTCTTACTTTTTACACACTGACAAAACTTTACCTTTTATATGCGTACCCAACCTACTATTCTTATCGTTGATGATTTTGCAAGCACTCGCAAAGTAGTTCGCTCTTGTTTGGAAAGAGCAGGTTTTTCTGTCCTAGAAGGCACAAATGGCAAAGATGCGATGAAGATTCTAAACCAAAACAGCCGCATAAGTTTGGTCGTAACCGACTTAAACATGCCCGAAATGGACGGAATCCAACTCACGCAGGAAGTTCGCAGCCATGACGCTTACGGTAGCGTGCCTATCCTACTTCTGACAACCGAAATGCGCTCGAATAGAAAAGAAGAAGCCTTACGTGCAGGTGCGACGGCACTTTTACCCAAACCTTTTACAGTAGAGGCTTTCTTAGAAGTTGTGCAAAAAATGTTGCGCTAAAACCTCTTCTTTTCAAAAACTAACCAACATGCCTATTTTTTCCCTTACTATTTCTCACACCCAAGCGTACCTATTTTTCACCCTCAAAAGCTAAGAAGTCAATGACACCTTTTTTACTTCATTGACTTTTTTTTCCTGATAGGCTCGAAAGGCTGCCAATATTTTTTCTACCTGCTGCTCGAAAGTGAGGAAAGAGGTATCCAAAAGAAAGGCATCATCGGCTTGTCGTAGGGGGCTATCCTCGCGGCTGCTATCTATGGTATCGCGCTGGGCTAAATTTTGGATAATTTCGGGTAGGCTTTGCACGATATTTTTTTCGGCTAATTCCAAACGCCTTCTTTCGGCACGCACCTCCATCTGGGCAGTCATAAAAACTTTGAGTTCGGCATCGGGAAAGACCACCGTCCCAATATCTCTGCCGTCCATGACAAGGGCTTTATTTTTACCAATCTCTCGCTGCTGTGCCACCAAAAAGCGGCGTACTGCCGAAATTGTGCTGACAGGGCTTACCTGTGTGGCAACTTCGGGCGTGCGGATTTGGTCTTCTACATTTTCACCATTGAGGAAAATAAGGCTTTTTTGAGCAGCAGCGTCCCATTCAAAATCGAGGTGAATCTGGGTTAGTACCTTTTCGAAAGCCTCTGCATCTTGGCTTAGGGTCTGATAATCCATTTTTTGGCGCAAAAAATAAAGCGTAACGGCGCGATACATAGCACCTGTGTCTATGTAGCGATAGCCCAAGGCAGCGGCGACCGCTTTGGCAGTGCTGCTCTTGCCACACGCCGAATAGCCATCAATGGCGATAATGATTTTTTCCATCTGAAACAAAAAAAGAGAGTAGAATAAGGGCAAAGATACACAATTTTGGCGTTAGAGCCTGTGGCTTTTTTTTCTTTTGCCGCCGTCGCTTGTTTTTTCAAAAAAAAGAAGGCATTTTACAACTTTTGACGACAAAATTCGTATTATACCTACCTTTGCCCAAAACAGCAACCGTATTTAAAGCATACAACTCCAACTCTAAATCTTTACATACAGACGTGCAACCCAACGAAATCAAAAAACAACTTTTAGAACTCTGCCGCCAAAAGCAAATGGAAGCGGTCAGAGCCGCAAAAGCCGCCATGGACGAGGCGCAGGAAAGTGCCAATGAAGAAGATGCAGGCACAGAGGAAAAGTTCGAATCTTTTCGTACCCAACTCCAACAAGATAGGGACATGTTTGCACGCCACTTGGTAGAGGCACAGGCACAAATGGAGGTCTTGTTGCGCATCAGTGCCTACAAAGAAAACCAAAGCGTTTCGCTGGGCGCAGTGGTAGAAACCGAAGTAGGCGATTTCTTTATCTCCATTAGCTTGGGGCAGGTCAAGATGGGCGAGCGCGTCTTTTTCGCCGTTTCAAATCAAGCCCCTATCTTTATCGCGATGGCGAACAAGAAAGCAGGTGAGAGCTTCGACTTTCGCGGTAAAAAAGTAAAAATCAAGGCGATATATTAGCCACAAGATTTGCGCGTTTGCCCAAAAAGCACGAACTTTGCCTTTCTTTACAAATAAGACCATAACGGGCGGCTGGAAATCGCCTTTGCCACCTTTAAATTCAAGGTAATTCACATGAAAACATTAGAGATTGTCGGTTGGAAGCGCACCGACTTGGGTACGAAATTCTCGAAGCAAATCCGCAGCGAAGGCAATGTGCCTTGCGTTTTATACGGTGGCGACGAGCCTGTGCATTTCTTTGCACCTATGATTCTTTTCCGCGACCTTATCTATACCACCAGCGTACATAAGGTTATCGTCAATGTAGAAGGCACAATTTACGAAGCCATCTTACAAGACTTCCAAGTACACCCTGTGAGCGAAATGCTCCTTCACGTGGACTTTTTGCGCTTAGTACCCAATAAGCCCGTAAAATTAGACATCCCTGTTCGTTTGACAGGTCGTCCTGTGGGCGTACAAAAAGGCGGACGCTTGGCGGTTAAGACCCGTAAAGTAACCGTTAAAGCCACTCCCGAAAACCTCCCTGATAGCATCACGATTGATATTTCAGATTTAGACTTGGGCAAAACCGTAAAAGTAGGACACCTTCCTGCCGAAGGCTTCGAAATCTTGAACAGCCCTTCTGTATCAGTTGCTTCCGTCGTTATTACCCGTAGCGTGCGTAAAGAGCAGCAAGAAGCAGCAGGCAAATAATCAGCCCCATTCTTTTTTAAAAAACGCCTTTCTTTGCAAAAAGAGAGGCGTTTTTGTTTCGAAAAGGCGTATCTCGAACCTTGCTTAGAAAAGCTACTGCCTTATCGCTACCACTATTCGTAAGGGTTACCACTACTGGCAAGTGTCTGTATGTCAGGCTCTTGGAAGAAGTCTTGGGGTGAAAATTTCAATCCTACCACTAAAATATCGTCTATCTGTTTGTATTTGAGTCCTGTCCATTTCTGGAAGGCAACGTTGAGCATCTCTTCCTGTTTGGGCATAGATTTGTAATGAATTTCTTGCAGCAAATCTTTAAACCTACGGCTCATAAACTTGCGCCCTAATTCGCCTCCAAATTGGTCTTGGAAACCGTCGGAATAGAGATAGAGCGTCAGGGGCGCATCTATCGGAATGGTATGTGCGCGAAAGGTTTGCGAAGCCTGCTTGCGATAGCCGCCTATGGGCATTTTATCGCCCTTAATTTCCTGAAAATGATTGCCCTTTTTATAGACCAAAGGCAGTCTTGCACCTGCAAAATGCAAGATTCGCTGCTTTTTGTCTATGGTGAGAATAGCAGCGTCCATGCCGTCTTGGTTTTCTCGGTCGGCTTGGTGCAATGCCGTATAAATGTTTTGGTGGAGAAGGTTTAGAATCTCGTCGGGTTTGGTTTTGCCCTGCTGATTGATGATTAGATTTAAAAAGGCATCTCCCAACATAGACATAAAGGCACCGGGTACGCCATGCCCTGTGCAATCCGCCACTACTAAGACAATTTTATCGCCCGTTTCGGAAAACCAATAAAAATCGCCCGAAACGATGTCGCGTGGCTGATACAAAATAAAGCTATTGGGAAAGAGCCGTTTTATCTTGTCTATGGCAGGCAGCATGGCATCTTGGATACGCTTGGCGTACATGATGCTGCTGGTAACCTGCTGATAGGCAATATTGAGCTGCGAATTGGCTACATCTAAGGCAGTATTGGTTACGCGCATTTCCTCGTTGGTCTGTTCTAATTCAGCCCTTTGGTGGTTTATGGCTTCGTTTAGCTGTTCGAGTTCGTGATTTTTGGCTTCAATTTGTGCTTTCTGCTCCTGCAAAAGGACATTGGCTTTTGCCTTTTCCCGATAGCGACGATAGAATAAAAAGCCATAAAAAATTGCACCCAAAGCCGAAGCAATCATAAAATAATTGAGGTAGCGCGTATTTCTTGCCTGTTCGGTAGCCAATTCCGCATTTTTTTCGTACAATTCTATTTCTTTTTGTTTTTTGTCTAATTGGTGCAAAGTCTGTGCTTCTGCCAAACGGTCGGCGTTGTTTTTCTCAAAAATCTCATTGCGCAGGTCGGAATATTTGCGCTCATAGGAAAGGGCTTTTGCCAAATCTTGCTTGGCTTCATAAAAAAGAGAAAGTAGCTGATAGTTTTTAAGCACAATTTGCTTCGACTTAGTATTGAGCGCGTAGCCCAAACTCTTTTCAGAAAATTCGATAGCCCGCTCATAGTTGCGCTTTTTATAATAAACTTCGGCAATAAAGGCTAAGTTGTATGCCATGCCTTCGATGTCGGCAAACTGCTCGTCGATGTTATACGATTCGGTGAGGTATTGTAGTGCTTCATTATAATTCATTTGCAAAATCAATAATTCACCAATGCTGGAAAGCACAATGCGCAAATCCTTGACATCATTAATGCTTTGGTAAAATTCTTTGCTTTTCATATAAAAATAAAAAGCCTTTTTATAATCCTTTTCGGCTTGCGCTATCGTACCCAAAACGTTGTAACTATATGCCATTTGCAGCGAATCGCGCTGTACGCTATCTATCGCTAAGGCGTTCAATACCTCGCGCTCTGCTTTTTTGTTCTCATTGATTTCGCTATACGCAATCCCTACCTGCATATAGGCATGGCGCAATAAGGCAGGTTTTCCCAATTTTTCGGCATTTTTGAGAGCCGAAAGTGCAGTTTCTAAGGCGTTGGACTTATCACCCGACTGCTCAAAGATTTTCGAAAGGGCAATTTGTAGGCGAATCTGCGGTTCGAGCTTGTCTAAGCGCGTGTAGGCAAGAATCGCCTCTTGGTAATATTTCAACGATTCTACCAAATTATGCTGGGCATCATAGTAAGCCGCTAAAAGTGCCAAAGCCTCCGCCTGCTTTTCCCTATTTTTTTGATTGTTTGCCAATACTTCGGCTTTTTTCGCATAAAAAAAGGCACTATCGCTCACCGAATCTATGCGAGCCAACGCCAAAAGTAGCTCGATTTTTTCTTCGGTACGACTGCTTTTTTCCAACTTTTGATGCAAAGCGGAACGGTCTTGTCCCCAAAGGCTCGAAAGAGTAAGCATCAGAAAAAGAAAACAGACCCCGAAACAAGCGCGAAGCCGAAGGGATTGCTTCTTATTTTCATAAACGCTATCCGAAAAAGAAAATAAAAGTAAAGAAAACATATTACTTTGAAAGTAGTGAAGGGGCAGATATTTCAGAAAGGCAAAATACAATTTTTTTCGGAAAAAGCGCGTTGTCCGTTCTAAAAAATAATAGCGCACTCCCCTTATTGCCACACAATCACCTGATAGCGAAAAGCCCACTTCCAACGGATTCTATACTTTTTAATTCCTGCCGCCTCCAAAAGTTCTGCCAGCTCCTGCCTTTTGAAAGCACGACGCACCGAAAGTGGCGCATCATGTTTGACCAAATACGATTTGCTAAAAAAATGGGTAAGCGACTTAATCGCATAAAAAGCAAGGCGATTGCGCTCTAAATCGTTGATGATAAACGCCTTTTTACTTATTTTTTTCAAATTCCTAAACAGCGCAATCAGGGCTTCATCTTCGAAATGATGACAGAAAAGGCTGCAAATTACAATATCAGCCTCTAAATTTTCAAATTCAGGTTTTGTAATATCGCAAATATCAAAACTAATTTCGGGAAATACCAAACTTCGCATGCGGCTATAATTGACCATAAACGGATTGGCATCGATGCCCATAAAATTGCCTTGCCACCGCTTACGGCGGAAATATTTGGCTAAAAAACGAAGCGTATCGCCGCCACCGCTGCCTACATCAAGCAGACTCAAAGGCTGTTGAAGGTCTATTTTTTTTCGCTTTTCTAAAAAATGAATGGCACTGGTCAGCACCTCATAACCGCCCAAATGGGTATTGATAAAAGCTAATTCCTCTAAATTGCGCCGCAAGTCTTCCCCCTCTAAGGTAAGCTCGTCCATGAGTTCTTTCTGATAAGAACGCTTGCCAAAATCTATCATCTTACAAAGGTTGGTTAGAGTTTGATGCCCAAAATGGTAATATCATCACGCTGCTCCTCGCTGCGTTGGTGATTTTCTAAGGCTACCTCTAAAAGGACTTTCTGGTTTGCCATGTCCTCGGCAGCGTTTTCGGCTAAGGCTTGCAAAAGACGTGGCGTGCCAAATTTTATCTGTTCGGGATTTTGCTGGTCGGCAAAGCCGTCAGAAGTTAGATACAAGACTGTATTTCTGGGAAATTCAAACTCATGCTGGACAAAATCTACTGTCTTTCGCTCCCTAAAACCGCCAATGGACTTATTGTCGCCACGCACATAGGCGGCTTCCTGCGTTTGGGGAAGGACATAAATGAGGGGACGTTTTGCACCTGCAAAAAGGACTTTGACTTTATCCTGCGTTTCTTCTCTAAAATCGAGGCTACACAAGACGACATCCATGCCGTCGTCATTGACCCTGCGCTCTGGATTAAGGGCGGCTTCTTGTTTTAAGGCTTGCTTGACCCCTTTGTGTAGGCGCGTCAGAATTTGGGCGGGGTCGTATATCTTTTTCTCATTTACCGTTTCGTTCAAAATCGTATTGCCAATCATAGACATAAAGGCACCGGGTACGCCATGCCCTGTGCAATCGACCACAGCGACAAACATTTTGCCCTCCGCCTGCGAAAACCAATAGAAGTCGCCCGAAACAATATCTTTTGGTTTATAGACGATAAAATACTGCTTCAATACCTTGTTCAAACGCTCATTGGCAGGCAGTACGGCTTGCTGAATCGTTTGGGCATAGCGGATACTATCGGTAATGTGTCGATTTTTAGCTTGTATCAATTCGTAATTTTGTGCATTATCCAACGCCGTAGCCGCATAAGAGGCTAAGGCGCGAAGCATCGTAACTTCCTGACTGCTATATGAATTAGGTTTGAAACTTTGTACTGTCATCACGCCAAAAGGCTTTTCCTTCAAAAAGAGCGGCAAATAGATAAGCGAAGCGGGGGTTTCGCCTGCATTTTCGTCATCTTGTTGGAAAGAGGGATACTCTTTTGCTAAATCTTGTATCACAATTTCCTTTCGCTCCAAAAGGCACTGCACCGAAAACTTGTGCTTCTCACGAAGTTTGTCGTAATGTTTAGATAAAATCGCCCCTTTTTCTACAACGCCTTCGAAGCGAATACGGTGATTTTCAGGCTCTAATACGCCTATTCCAAAGACATCGGCAGGCATAATGGCATTGACATTGGCATAGACCATCGCCTCAATCTGGCTGGCATCTAAGGAGGAGGTAATTTCCCTACCAATCTCACTGATATTAGAGATGTTTTGATAAAGCACCTCTACCTCTTTATTTTTTTGCACCAAGACTTCCTTCTGGGCTTCGAGTTGCAAGTTTTTATGCTCGATGCTATCTCTTTGCGCCAAAATCTCCTCTTGCTGCTGCTCTAATTCTTCGTTTTGAACTAAGATTTCTTGTTTTTGGGTTTCTAATTGTGCGTTTTGCTTCTCGATTTCATATTTTTGAGCGGCAATCTGTTCGTATTGCTTGCCCAATTTTTTACGCGCCTTCTGCTGTTGGAAGAAGCCAATCGCTACCAAAAGAATGGTCAGGGCAGCCAAACCTAAGGCAATATAGGAGTAGAGCTTCTGCTGCTGCTCGGCTTTGATGGTTTCTTCTTGTAGAGCTAATTTTTCATTTTGTAGCTTGTTCTGCTCTTTGGCGGCTTTGAGGGCTTCGCGTCGCTGTTCTTCTTCCAATTCTTTCTGCTTTAAAGCCAAATCTTGAATGGCTTTGTCTTTTTCGAGCGAAAGGATTTGCTGATTGCGCTTTTCGGCTTCGAGCTGCTGCTGTGTGAGAAGAAGTGCCTGCTGGGTGCGTTGGCGTTCCAACTGCTCATTTTTGAGGGCAAACTCTTGTAGGTCTTTGTCGCGAAGTTGAATTTCTAAATCTTGAAGTTTCTTTTCGGTTTCGAGCTGCTTTTGTTTGGTAGCCAAATCTTGAATTTCCTCATCTACCAATAAAAGTTTGAGTTCTTTTTCGCTCTTTTCAAAAGTCATCTGTCGCTGCAAAGAGGCTTGTAGTTCATTTCTTTCCTGCAAAAGAAGCGTATCGCGCAAGGCTGCATATTGATTATAGAAAGCAAAGGCATTGCGATAATCATTCTGCCGCTGATAGATGTCTGCCATCGTGCGAAAGCTGGTGGCTAAGATGGGTTTGGCATCTTGTTGGGCAGCAATTTTGATAGCCTCCTGCGCATGGGTGCGTGCATTTGGGAAGTCGCGCTTAATCAGGTAAATCGTCGCCAAATAGTTATAGGCTTGGGCAATTTCGGCGGGTGCGTTTCGCTGCTTGGCGGCTTTAAGTGCCTGCGAAAAATAGTTTGCCGAACTGGTATAATCGCCTTTTACTTGGTGAATTACACCGATATTGGTCAGAACGGTGAAAGGTCTTAATTCTGTGGTCTGCAAATCTAAGGCTTGCTGAAAGGCGGCAAGGGCATCATCATATTTGCCTAAAAATTTGTAGAGGAAGCCCAAATTGTTGAGCGAAATTGCCATGCCTTCTTTGTCGCCAGCGGTCTTATTGAGTTCGAAAATTTCTTGATTGTACTGCGCTGCCTTTTCATAGTCCTGCTTTTCCTTGTAGATGTCGGTCAGACTTCTTAGGGTGGAAAGCGTGGCTTGGCGGTCTTTTTCTATTTTGTTTTGCTCCAAAACGGCGGTATAAAAAATAACGGCTTGGTCGTAATTTTTCAAAAGGGCATGCGAATAGGCGATATTATCGAGTGTGCGCCACGAAGATTTGCCACTTTCTTCTTCAATTTCTTTGGCTTTGGTGTAATATTCTAAGGCTTTGAGCGGCACTTCCTGCTCTTTGTAGAGTGCGCCCACTTCGCTATAAACGGCTGCCAATTCTTCTTTTTTCTGCTGCTTCTCATAGCTTTTGATGGCTTGGAGGTAGTAGCGCAAGGAAGAGGCATACTGCTTTTTCTGGCGGAAGGTTCGTGCCAAAGTGAGGACGCTTTTGGCTGCCTGCGGCAGATTCGCCGTTTTGAGTGCTAAATCTAAGGCTTGCTGTCCGAAGGAATAGGCTTGGTCGAGGTTGTTGTCTTGCAATTCTGCCTCTGCCACCTGATTCAAAGCGACGACTTTTTGCTCCTCTGTTTGGGCATTTTTAAGGGCAAGGTAGAAATTTTCTTTTTGCGCCTGCACCCCCCAAGAAAGCAAATAGAGCATCAAGCCCAAGAGCCACTTGCCCGACTTGCAGGCAGGCGATAGCTTTGCGCCAAATGGATTCTGTTTCGCAAAAAAAGAAAAAAAACAATTCATAAAAGGCTCATCAAAAAAGGTTCGGTAGGTATGATTTATTTGGTAGAAAGGAGATTTCCGACAAATAAAGGCAGCACAGGCAGTATTTTCCTGCTCAAAATAAGGGTTTCTTCTCTGTTTTCCAAACGCAAAGGCATCTTTTATCGAGTTTTTTCCGTTTTTTTCGATAAGACCCCCAAAAAGCCCTTTTTGCTTTTTTTTACTATCTTTGAAAAATGCAAATAAAACCAAAAAACGCCCTTTGCGCCCACTTATTCCTTTGGGCAAAATAATATTTGGCAGGTGCAAATGACAAGCCAAAAATAGCAAATTTTATTTGTACGCACAGCACAAGAAGGGGCTTTTTCATAAAATTTTCTAAAAATTATTACTTCCTTCTTCTTCAATCGCCTTATATGCCAGAAACGCCCCCCCTCAATCGCGCCTTTCCTACCCTTGAAAACCTAAGTGCTATCGCACAGGAAGCAGGGCAGTTGATACTAAGCATCAAATCGCGGTATGCCATGGCGAGCATCACCCAACACAAAAGCGACCATAGCCCCGTAACCTTAGCCGACCAGCAGGCGCAGGAAATCATCACGCACCACCTGACCAAGACGCTTCAAACGCCCTTTCCTATCCTTGCCGAAGAAGCGGCACTACCCGATTTTGAAGAACGCCGCCATTGGGATACTTTTTGGCTCATCGACCCTCTTGATGGCACGCGCGAATTTATCAAAGGGGGCGCGGATTTTACCGTCAATATTGCCCTTATTTATCAAAAACGCCCCCTTTTAGGAGTCATCTACGCCCCCATGCATCAGACACTCTATGCAGGCGAAGTAGGCAAAGAGGCTTTTAAAATAGAGCCAGACGGCACGAAAAGCGCGATTTTTACCAACCAAAAAGAAAGGCATCAACCCCTTATCGCCTTAGGCAGCAGGCTTTATAGCAGTGGAAACGAGGCGGAAGCCTTAGCCGATTTTCATATCCAGACCCATCAGGCGCGAAGCAGTTCGCTCAAATTTGGGCTTATTGCAGAAGGCAAAGCCGACCTCTACTTTCGGGCAGGACGCACGATGGAGTGGGACACCGCCGCAGGCGATGCTATCCTTCGTGCCGCAGGAGGCAGAGTTTTTACCAGCGAGGGGAACGACCTGACCTACAACAAACCCCATCTCGATAATACCGCTTTTTGGGCTTGGGGGCTTAAATAGTTTCCCCTTCTGCATTGCCCTTTCAGTGGCTTTCGATATAGGAAAACATATTTTCTTATCTTTGTGCAAAACTTAGATTTTCTATTTTCCAAAATTGACAAAGCGTGATAGTAAGATGGCAAGCCAAACCGTAGAAAATTATCTGAAAGCGATTTTTCATTTAGCCCAAAAAAATCAGGACATCAATCCTACCGAACTCGCACAGACCCTTTCGGTGAGCGTGCCTACGGTCAATAGCATGGCAAAAAAAATGGCTGCCTTAGCCTATATAGAGTATGAAAAGTACAAACCCCTGCGCATGACCGAAAAAGGGCGCAAAGAAGCCGCCCTTATCATTCGCAAGCACCGCCTTATCGAAATGTATCTGGTAGAAAAAATGGGCTTCGGCTGGGAGCAGGTGCATCAAATTGCCGAACAGATAGAACACATCAAAGCCCCTCTTTTTTTCGAGCGCATAGACCAAATTTTGGGCTTCCCCAAATACGACCCACACGGCTCGCCTATTCCCAACAAACAAGGCGAAATAGAAGCCGTCTCTTTTCGCGCCCTAACCGAATGTAAGGCAGGTAAGCTATTCATTTTGAGAGGCTTACGCGATTCTTCGGAAGAGTTTTTAAAATATCTCAATGCCAAAAATTTAGCCTTAGGCACAAAAATAGAAATCCTCAAAATAGAGGATTTTGATAAGAACATGACCATTTCCTACCAAAATCCTACTCAACTTAAAGAGGCGCAACAGGAAGTTTTGAGCGAACTTGTTTGCGCCAAACTTTTAGTAGAAGAAATATAGCCTTTTCAAAGTCATTAAAAAAATAGCTATCTAATTTTAATACTTACAAAAATGGTACGTGGCTGCGCTGCCCCATAAATAAAATTGCTATCGCGATTTTTACCTGTATCGAAATCAGTTTGATAGGCATTGGCGATATTTTTCATACCCAAGGCAAGCTCTAAAGTAGTTTTGTTTTTGTTTAAATCTTTTTTTGCACCTAATAAATCAAATTGATAAGCCATTCTACAACCCAACTCTAAAAAAGTAGGCGTAGTTTTATAGGCATCTTCGCTTTGTTCGGGTGCGCCTGCAAAGTGCGCCACCTGCATACGACCCGTATAAACGCCATTGAAACTAATTTGTAGCCGCTTTTTTAGGTTTTTCAAACCCAAAAAAGCAAGTTTATCAGGCGAAAAATTGAGATTGAAAAAGCCATACTCGTTGGGTGTGCGCAAAAAAACGCGCGTAGGGGCAAGCCCTTCTATGTAGGCGATTGGTTCGGAAAAAAGACTATTTTGCAAAGTGAAACCTGCTTCTACTTGCAATTTTTTATCATAATTGAAACGTGCCTCGAAAGTTGTGCCGCCTACGGTAGCCCCTGCACCGTTGCGCTTTTCGAAAATTTCACCAAAGGCATCTGTACCAATTCCTTCCAAAGTAAAAGCGTTTCTAAGTTTTGTATAAAAACCTTCTAAGGTAAAACCAAAAATGAGTTTTTCCAGCGGCTTATCATAACGCAAAGAAGCCGAAAGGCTATTCGAAAATTCGGGTGCTAAATCGGGTGCTATCTGCACGCGCGAAATCCCGCCCCCTGCAAAGGCAATATGCAGGTCGGAATCGAAAGCCTGCGGCGCACGAAAGCCCTTGCCCCAACTGACACGCCCCTGAAAAGTAGGGAGGAAATTGTATAAAATAGCCACACGCGGACTCAAAATGGGCGTTTCCACTAAATTGTGCCTATCCAAACGCAAGCCCGAAAGCAGATTGAACTTTTCAGAAAGTTGCCAATCGCTTTGCAGAAAGAAGCCCACATTTTGCGTATTTTGGTCTATTAAATAGCGATAGGCAGGAATTTCATCTTGTATCGACTCATATAAAAATTCCGCCCCTGTCGTGAGCAGGTGTGTGCCAAAATCTTTTTTCCCTACACTTATTTTTTTGCTATAATGATTCAACTGAAAACCTATCTGTTGCGTCTGATTTTGAGAAGTACCATAAGGTGGTTGAAGACGATACGTCGCAATTTCCGAAGGTTCGTCAGGCTCGATGCCTGTAAAATGCGCTCGGTTGGTGTGCTGTGCAGCCCAATACAAACTAAGTTTTGTGTTATTTTGGTTAAAATTATACTGATATTCGCTACTGGCTATCCAAACGCTGTGTTCGCGCTCCTCTGCCTGCGCCGCCTCGATGGGGTTGAAATCGCGGCGATTCTGGGCTTGCATCTGCCCTCCAAATCGGTATTCGTAAAGATGGTGAAGGCTTGCTTTTATGGTTTTGTTGTCGGCAGGCTGATGGAAAAATTTTAATCCTGCATTTGCAATTTGTAGGAAAGGCAATTCCGAAAATGCGTCGCCATTGTGGTCGTAAAAATCGCGCTCTCGCCCATTGAAAAGCAAAGAAAAACCTGTTTCGCCCGTTTTGCTGACCCAATTCGCCGCCCCTTCTACCTGATGTTCGGAACTGCCTGCTATATTTTGGTAGGTATAACCTGCTTCATAACTCTTTTCGGTAGGATTTTTTGTTATCACATTCACCGTTCCCCCAATGGCATTTGCGCCATAAAGTGCCGAACCGCCGCCGCGCACAATTTCGATGCGCTCGACAAGTTGCGACGAAACTTGCTCCAAGCCATACAAACCCATCAAGGCACTAAAAATAGGGCGATTATCAATTAAAATCTGACTATAATTTCCACCCAAACCGTTCATGCGAAGTTGGGTATAATTGCAGGTCTGGCAGTTGGTTTCGAGCCGCACCCCCGACTGAAATCGCAATCCCTCTGCAAGGTTGCAGGCTTGCACCTGCCTTAGCGTAGCTTTGTCTATCAACTGCACACGCACAACAGATTCATTTTCCGCCTGCTCGAAGCGATTGCCCGTCACGACGACTTGTTGTAGCTCCTCAAAAAGCGTTTTGAGTTCGAAATGCTGATGAAGAATAGGCTGTTTTCTGAAATCCTCATATCCAAAAATTCGCGTTTGGGCGGTATAGCCTGAAAAAGAGGCTTTTAGTACGATATTTTCTTTTCCTTCAATCCATTTTTGCCAAAGGCTATCAGCTATGGGCAAATAAAATTCGCCCGAAGTATCGGTAAGTGTTCCGATTGTTGTACCCACAATTTGCAAGGTAGCGAAAGGGAGTGGCTCATTTTGCGCCCTTACACTGCCCTTTATCGCCTTTTGCGCCTGCAAAGAAAGGGAAAGCACACAAAAGAAAGAAAGCACAAAGTATCGAAAAATCATACATTTTTTTGATTTTGGGGTTTGAAACTCGTATTTTACCACAAAGCTAAGAGAAATATTTGAGTACAACAAACTGAAATTTAGAATTTGCAAATCAAAAAGTTAGACTTATCTAAAAATGCTTTTTCCAATCTGAAAAGGCAGAACATCAAAGCCGTTTCCCTTCTTGCCAAAAGTTTATATTTTCTTAACAAGCCCCCTTTCAAATTTTGACTATCTTGCTACTCTTGTTTATTCGCTTCCAAATCTTATCATTTCCTACTTCTCTATTCCTCCTATCTTATGCGAGATTTTTCAATTTATGTACCTACCCGCATCTTTTTTGGCGAAAACCAATTAGACAATTTCGCTACCGCCGCTTCTACTTTGGGAAAGAAAGCACTCTTGGTTATGGGCGGAGGCTCTATCGAGCGATTAGGTTTTTTAGCCCCTTTTCGCGCTGCTTTGGAAAAAGTAGGCGTAGAAACGGTACTCTTTTCGGGCATCGAACCCAATCCGCAGGCACGCACCATCAACAAAGCGGCATCCTTAGCGCAACAAGAAAAAGTAGATTTTGTAATCGGTTTTGGGGGAGGTTCGGTCTTAGATGCCTCGAAAGCGATTGCTATTTTGGTGCATGAAAAGGCAGCAGATATTTGGCAGTACGTTTTGGGCGAACCTAAAATGGGCGCGTATAGTGGCGCGATTCCTGTGGTTGCCGTTCCCACTACGGCGGCGACGGCTTCGGAAGTAACCCAATTTGCCGTCATTTCTAATGAGGCAGTTCATGGCAAATCGGTCTTGGCACACGATGTCTTGCGTCCGCGCCTTGCCTTAATGAATCCACTTTATACCGCTACTTTGAGCCGCACCGTAACCGAAGATGGCGCAGCCGACATTCTAAGCCATGTCTTTGAAAACTACATTTTGGGCGGTAGCGAATCGCCTTTGGCAGATAGATATTCCGAAGCTGTAATCCTGACGGTTTTGGAAACACTACCCAAATTGCGTCAGGATTTGCAAAATGTAAAGTATCGCGCCGACCTTTTCTGGGCTTCCGATTTGGCTCTCAATGGCTATCAATTAGCAGGGCGCAATCCTTCGGAATTTGTGCTGCACTCGATAGAACACGCCGCCAGCGGTTTTTATCCGCAATTAGCACATGGGCGTGGCTTGGCAACGCTCTATCCTGCCTATTTCCGTTGGCTTTGGAAAAATGACCGTGCTAAGGAGCGTTTTGCACAATTAGCCGAGCGCGTTTTTGGGGTCAAAGAAGGCGATACCGAAAGCAAAGGGCAGGCATTTATCGAGCATTTTGAAAATTGGCTTGCCGAAAACGGACTTCTACAATCCTTCCCCGCAGTAGGCGTAGAGCCGCAGCAATATCAGGCGATTGCAGAATATGCTACCAAAATTTATGGTGACGGTAAAAAACTAAATGCCTTGGGCGATTTGACCGTAGCCAATATCGTAGAAATTTTGGAAATGACACATTCGCAAGAAGCGCAATTAGCTTAATTTGACAACAAAAAAACTTGTCGAAAGTCCTTCGACAAGTTTTTTTAATTTGAAAACACTAACTAAAACTACTGAATACTTTTAATGATAAAATCCTCATCTGCACGTAAAATAGGACTTTTGCCGTCTGCCACAATTTCGGAAAAAAGTAAAAGGTAGGTTTTGCCGCGCAGTTGGCAGGTATAAAGGCGATAATAAAAGGTTTCCTTCGTTACATGGCTGTAATTTGCCATGTCGTAAAGTTGCATCTTTGCAAAACGGTGCGCCACCACTTGCGGCTTGTAGCTTGCAAATTTTTTCGCATCTATCCCTGTTTTTTTATCTAAAAAAGAGATGATGTCCTGCTCCAAATTGCCCCTTGATTCTACCATCTGTAACTGTGCCAAAGTCCCTCCTTTCAGACCGAAAAAATCGGGGTCTTCGGGGCGCGTTGCCACATTCCAACCGCTGGGCAGCTGGTACTGTAAGCCAAAAAAATTGCGAAAATCATCTATCAAAGACTTTTGATTGGTTGCTTTTGCACCCCAAAAAGGCGAATGAGCGGAGAGCGTAGGCGCGAAACTTAGGCTCAAAGCAAGCAGAACGCCTGCCAAAAGTACATTTTTTTGCGAGGTCTGATTCATTTTATTGTTGGTTTAATATTGAAAAAGTTAATTTGCTTTGCCATCTCTGCCCATACGAATTTCTTGATAAACTTTGTCCTGACCCTCTTTGTTTTTGTCATAAATGGTAAAGACATAGCCCTCACTTTCTTTGTCGGCTACAAAATAGCGTTCGCTTCGTTGCTGGTCGGAATAAGAATCAGCGTCATATTGGTCTATCAGTACCCCATCAAAACGCGAGATTTTTCCTTTTTTATCAAAAACCGAAACAGAGAAACTGTGTCTGCTGCCGTCTATCTTGACATAAAAAAGTGCCGTACTACCCCCTTCGAGCGCAATTTTAGCAATCACGCGCACCTGTGGCGTAGTTTGGGTCAGAAAATAAGTTTGATAATCTGCCACATTCATAAGGGGATATTTTTTATCATATCGTTCCTTTATTTGGAAAGTTTGCGGAAAGCTCATATCAGGATACTCACTGATAAGTTTGTTCCATTTGGTCTGTCCGAAGCCTAAAAAGTTGAGTGAAATCATAAGAAAGAAAGACAAGAATAATTTAGTAAGCATAATCATTGAGTTTTTAAGTGGTAAAATGAAAACAGACAACTGCCTTATTTTCACCTTCAAAGAAGCAATTATGACGCAAGAAAATAATTTTTGGCGCACCCAACACAACAAAGTTTCTGAAAAGGCGATTTGGGTTTATGAAAAAGGTTTTCTACCCATCGAGCAGGGAAAAAAATTGCTTGTAATTTTTTTCGCTTTCAAGGTACAAATGTAAGAAATGAGTCTTTTCGCAACGAAAGTTCCTACTTTTGAGGCGTTTTACTCAAATTTTATAATTGTTTTCTCTTATTTTCCATAAAATTTACACCTTTTTATATGAAAAAAATACTGTTATTTTCTGCCTTAGTTGTGTTTTTATTGCTCATTGCAGGTGCAATCTTTGCTTTTTATTTTGTTCATAAACTAAATAATTTAGAAGATACCCAAGATTTAGAAAAGCGCGTAACAGCAGCAGCCGAAAAGTTTTTGAAAGAAAAAAAATCTGTGGGCTTGGCGATTGCCATTGTGCAGGGCGAAAAAAGCCATTTAGCCACCTACGGTTGGGCAAACAAAGAGGCTCAAATTCCCGTAAAAGAAGAAACTATTTTTGAAATTGGCTCTATTTCAAAAGTATTTACTACACAAATAGGTGAAATTTTAGCACAAAAAGGAGTCATAGATTGGAATAGCACGCTTGCCGCTTCTCTTCAAAGTCCTTTTTCTTTTCAAGATGACAAAACCACTTTGTTGCACTTGGCAACGCATACTTCGGGCTTTCCACGCCTACCACAGCACTTTTTAGACCGCATGACTGACGATTGCAACCCCTATTCTACTCTCACGCAAGCCGACCTTGTCGCCTACTTAGCCGCTTGCAAAGACAAAAAAGAGGCAAGCCTGCAAGCCTATGATTATTCTAATTTTGGCTCTGCATTGTTAGGTACTATTTTGGTGCAAAAAAGCAAAAAAGACTATGAAACGCTTTTGCAAGATGAAATTTGCACTCGCTTAGGTTTAAAAAATACAAGTCTTTTGGTCAAAGATAGTACAAAATTTGCAATAGGTTATACAGAAAATCAAGAACCAACTTGTCATTGGGACTTTCCAGAGTTTTATGCCGCAGGGGGTATTCGTTCTGATATTGCAGATATGGGTCGTTTTTTAAAAGCTCAACTTTCTGATAATCAAGACTTTAAGAACACACACGCCCCTATTTTTGAGGCGCAAGGTGGGAAAATAGGAAAAGGTTGGCATTTAGATACAAGCAGCGATTTGATTCTCAAAATGGGCGATATTGTTTGGCACAACGGCGGAACAGGCGGATTCAGAACTTACATCGGCTTTTCGCCAGAAAAAAACATTGGCGTTGTTGTTTTAGCCAATCAAAGCAGTGCGGAAGTGGATAATTTTGCTATCAAAATTTTAGCCATGACCAAACAAATTTCACTTTCAAAATAATTTTTCAAACTCAAAAGGGCAAAATAAACCGCTCTGCCTAACGTTTTCTACGTACCTCCTTTTCGTCTTTTTTGGGGCAGTTTTCTCTGATTCCAAAAAAGATTTTTTTAATATTCAACTATTTTTGATATGAAAACAATGCAAGAATGGCTCGATAAGTACGCCGAAAGCCACCAAAATTCGACCAATAAAGCCCTCCATTGGATTTGTGTGCCTGCTATCTTTTTCAGTGTCTTAGGGCTTTTGTGGAGTTTGCCTGCCGCTTTTTTACAAGAGTTACTTCCTTTTATGGGAATATATGCAAATTTTGCAACCTTATTTGTCTTTTTATGTGCTTTATTTTACTTGCGCCTTTCTATTCCAATTTGCTTGGGCATGCTTTTTATCGCAAGCACTTTTCTATGGATTTGTGGCTACGTCAGTGCGCATTTTTCTACTCCCCTCTGGCAAATTTCACTTGCTATTTTCGCGCTTGCTTGGGTTGGTCAGTTTATCGGACATAAAATTGAAGGCGCGAAACCTTCCTTTTTCGAAGACTTGCAGTTTTTACTTATCGGTCCTGCTTGGCTTCTCTCTTTTGTCTATCGCCATTTGGGAATTAAGTTTTAAAAAAAAGCCGTCGGCGAAGCTAATAATCCTCGCCGACGGCTTTTGAAAAAACAAGTTTTTTGTAAAAAACGATACCTAAAATAAATCACAGACCGTAAAGAAAAGGTTTTCAAACCTCGCCGACGGGCAAAGCCCTCGGCGACGGTTTCGCTATTCTTTTACAATCTTAACCGTTTGTTGCATCTGGTCTGAAACAATTTGCA
>NZ_KE383889.1:6765-14113 GCF_000422585.1 Hugenholtzia roseola DSM 9546 | reverse complement strand
CCACAAGTTGCGCTTAGGTTTTCGGTCTGATTTGAAAGACAAGTAGCGAATACAGGGGCGACAATGTCATTTACCGTAATTGTGGCGGTACAAGTTGCGGTATTTCCACTATTGTCAGTGATGCGAAGGGTAACTGCATTTGCACCCAAATTGGCACAAGTAAAATTGCGCGTAGCCAAACCTGTGTCATCAAAAAGGTAAGATACAATCGAACCCCCACAAGAAACACTGCTACCATTGTCCAGCGCGGAAGCATTGACGATAACATTTCCACTTGCATCTAAGTCCGCCGTAATGTTTTGGCAATTCGCAATCGGAAGGGCAGAGGAAATTACATTGACAATGGCAGCACAGGTGGCGGAATTTCCTGCTGCATCAGTTACACGCAGCGTTACATTTTGATTGCCTACATCAGCACAAGTAAAATTTTTAGTAGCCAAACCTGTATCATCAAATACAAAATTTAAGCCTGCGGCTGCCGTACAGTTGTCGCTGCTTGCGTTATTGATTTGCGAGGCATTGACCGTAATATTTCCACTTGCGTCTAAGGTTGCATTGATATTCTGACAAAGGGCAGTAGGTGGAGTAGCGTCTGTAACCGTTACGTTAAAAGAGCAAGTTGAGGTAAGACCTGCCAAGTCGGTAGCGGTATAGGTTACAACGGTAGTACCCAAAGGAAAGAGGTCGCCCGAATTGTGGGTGCTACTTACGCTTTGTATGCCACAGTTGTCTGACGCTGTGGGAGCTACCCAAGTAGCTACGACATCGCAACTTGCAGCGGCAGTATTGAGCGAAATATTGGCAGGACAAGCCGTAAAACTTGGTGGGGTTACATCATTGACGGTTACGGTGAAGGAACAGTTTGTGGTGTTCCCTGCCAAATCCGTAGCGGTGTAAGTTACGGTTGTGATGCCGTGTGGGAATATGTCGCCCGAATTGTGGGTGCTACTTACTGTGGGCGTGCCGCAGTTGTCAGTCGCTGTGGGTGCAGTCCAATTTGCTGTCGCACAACTGCCCGCAGGTGCGGTAAGTACAATATTGGCAGGACAAGCCGTAAGCATAGGTGGCGTAACGTCTGTGGATAGGTTGCTTCCGCTAATAGTGAAAGTGTACGTACCCTCATCACTATCGTCGTTGCTTACCGTTACGGTAGCAGTATGCGTACCTACGGCTGTGGGCTGATAGGTAATGACAAAGATTTCAGTACCACAAGCCCCAATCGTGGCGTTACTGGGTTGCGTGCTTACGCTAAAATGGGCAGCACCTGTTCCAGATACACTTACATAAGGCGTACCTGTAAGGGTGAGTGGTGTTATCCCTAAGTTTTCAATCGTGAAAGTACGTGCAACGTTGGTTGCGCCACCGCAAGAAGTGTTGAGGCTACCAAAGTCGGTATCGTTCGCTACCGAAGCAACTGCACTACCACTGACGATTTCTGTCCCATTTCCTGAAATTCGGATTTCTGAAGCGGGAATAGTATTCATACGCATTACAGTTGTGCGGTTGGCATTAGCAGCATCTCGATACGCCACATAAGGAGTGCCTGTACTTGGCTGAAAAGCAAAACTCTGCCAAGCGGAAATTCCCGCAGAAAAGCCCACTGCACCTACATTCTGCCAAGTCGTTCCATCAAAACGCCTCACCGTAGTTTTATTGGCATTAGCCACATCGCAATAGGCTACATACGCCTCGTCCGTAGTGGGGTGGAAAGCAATTTGTTGATAGTTAGCTATGCCTGCTGAAACAAATGTACCTACCGAAGACCAAGTTGTTCCATTAAATCGCCTAACTAAAGCCCTGTTTCCATTTGCGTTGTCGCGGTACACCACATGAGGCACGCCTGCGGAATTGAAGGCTAAATCTACGAATGTTCCAGGGTCTAAAGATGCCACTCCACCACTAACCGTCTGCCAAGCAGTACCGTCCCAACGCCTCACCCAAACTCTTTGAAAAGGTCCTGTATAATTGCTATACGCCACATAAGGCTCTCCAGTGCTGGGGTGGAAAGCAAGGCTACCATAATTGGTTGAGTTGCCCGATAGGTTTCCGCCTAAACTTGACCAAGCAGAGCCATTGAAGCGGAACAATACCTGTCCTGAACCTTGTCCTGTATCAGTAACTACTAAATGAGCTTCGTGCGTGGTAGGGTGAAAGGCTAAATCGGGTTGATAGCCCTGCCCCAAAGTGATATTATTACCTACATTTACCCAAGCCGCACCATCATAACGTATTACTCGCGCTCTACCAGACTGATTAAAATCAATATAAGCGACATAAGGCTCGTGCGTAGTGGGGTGAAAAGCTAAGGACATACCTAAGTGTGGTGAGCAGGTTCGGCTTGTTGTACCCACATTTACCCAGTTTGTGCCATCAAAACGCATTAAAGTAACGGCATTTCCATTGCTCCCATCACGGAAAGCGACATAAGGTTCGTTTGTGGTGGGGTGAAAAGCCAGACTCTGATATTCCGCACCCGAATTCGAGAAGCCCGCTGTGCCTACATTCTGCCACATATCAATCATAGAAACAGAAGTTGTCGCTGTTGCGCTGACTTGAAAGGTGTAGGGGTTTTCGTCAGGGTCATCACTGGCAATAGAAATTACCGCAGTTTGTGTCCCTAATGTAGAAGGCGTGTAAGTAACACTAAAAATTAGGAAACTACCTCCACCCGGAATAGTAGAAGATGTAGGTTGTGCCGATATGCTAAAATCCGACGAACCCGAAATTGCCACCAAAGGCGAACCCACGAGCGTAAGGGCATTCCCACTGGCGGGTACGTTGTTTAGAATGTGAAAGTCGCGGGTTACTGCGCCTGCACAAAAGTCGAAGCTTCCAAAGTCTGTTCCATCTGCCACACTTGCCGTAGCCCCATTGGGAATATTTGCGCCAATGGCATTGTTCCACAAAGCAATGTCGGGGCAAGCACCCGTTACTGTGATGGCGATTGCGGTTCTTATTGAGATACAACCTGCTGCATTTTCTTGCTCTACGTAATAGGTTGTACTTGCCGAAAGTGCAGACGTAGTAAAACTTGTACCCGTTTGCAAAAGCGTACCACCCGTAGGCGCATCATACCAACGAACCGTAGCTCCCGTTACTAAACCTGTCGCTGTGAGAGTAGTTGTGCTACCATTACAAAACGTTGTTGTGCCTGTAAAGGTAGGCTCGGCAGGGGTAGGATTAACCGTAAGGGCAATAGCTGTTCTTATAGAAATACAACCTCCCGCATCTTCCTGCTCTACATAATAGGTTGTGTTTGCTGAAAGTGCAGGCGTAGTAAAGGTTGCGCCCGTTTGCAAAAGCGTCCCCCCCCGTAGGTGCATCATACCAACGCACTGTCGCGCTTGGCAATAAGTCAGTTGCGTTCAGTACAGTTGTATTTCCACTACAAATTGTTGTCGTGCCTGTAAAAGTAGGGGCATTAGGCAAATTTGTAAGCGTTCCTGAAACAGCCAGAGAGTCGCTCCCACAATTAGAAGAAGCCACAATGCTTCCGCTTACATTCGTGTAGCTATTGTTCATACGTACATAAACTGTAGTATTAACAGTTCCGCTTGTGGGCGCAAGGCTCAAAGAAGAGGCAAAACCCGAAGTGGGATTTAAGGAAACTTCAAAGCCTGTGGGAGCTGTGAGAGTAAGATTGGAAGACAAAGAAGATGCTAAAATTTGCATTTCTCGTGCTGCCGAAGGTGCGCCACAAGCTGCTGAGAAAGGGGTGAGGGTTCCGTTTACAATAGTTGTCTCTATTTTTCGGATATTATGAGCTTCGCCTACATATACATCATTGCCAACAAAAAGAAGACTATGTGGAAAAGTCAGCCTTGCTGTTGCAGCTGCACCATTGGTAAATCCTGCTGAAGAACCAACAAAAGTACTTACCGTTGAGCCTGAAAGTTTACGAACTCTATGATTTTGTACGTCTGCAATGTATAGATTACCAAAATTATCAAATTTAATTCCTACAGGCTGATTAAATCGTGCAGAAGAAGCTGCCCCATCTACAAAACCACTAAGAGAACCTGCCACAGTCGTTACTTCGCTGGTATTTAGATTTAATCTACGAATGCGATGATTATAACGGTCGGCAATGTACAAAAAGTCTCCAGAGGCATCAAACTCAATTCCATGAGGTTGGTTAAAACGAGCTGCCGTTCCGATTCCATCTGCAAAACCTACTGAACTACCTACTACTGTCGTAACGGTATTGGAAGTAAAATTAGCCTTACGAATTTTGTGATTTGAACGATCGCTAAAATACAATTCGTCTGTAACAGGGTGCAATGCCAACCCATAGACCGTATTGAATCTTGCTGTTGTGAAATCGCCATCGCTACTACCTGGAGTCGTAGAGCCAATAGTTTGTAGAATTGCTCCTGTTGTGCCTGAAATTTTGACAATTCGATGAGCATCTGCTACAAAAAAATCTCCATTATTGTCTTTTACAATTTCCCCAAGGCTTCCTGCCAAAGTACTGAAATCAGAAACTACACCTGCCATCGTTACTTTTCGTACTTTAGCATTAACTGCATCAGCTACATAAATAGCCCCATCGTTTCCGATAACCATTCCTTGAGGAAAGTTGAAACGAGCTGCTGCTCCTGTGCCGTTGATATTTCCAGCCGCGCCATCACTACCTGCAAGTTTGGAAACTGTATTAGCTTGTAGTCCATTTCCAAAAAGAGTAGGAGTGCCTGCTCTTCCACGTATGGCAAAGGTATAGCTTCCTTCATTGCTGTCACTGTTGCTTACCGTTACTATGGCGTGATGTATCCCTGCACCCGTAGGCTGATAAGTGATGGTAAAACTCTCTCCACCACTACAAGCTGTTACAACTCCTCCACTCGGTTGAGTGCTTACACTAAAATGTGCGGCATCAGTACCAGAGAGGCTAACATAAGGCGAACCTGTAAGCTCTAATGTAGACCCTCCTACGTTTTCTATCGTGAAAGTTTCTGATAGTGTGCCTAACGCAATACAGTCTGCAAGATAACCAAAGTCGGTATTATTTGCGACCGAAGTCGTTGTACTACCGCTGACGATTTCTATTCCATTTCCTGAGATTTGAATTTCTGGGTTCAGGGTCATTACACTGCTCTTGTCAGCAACACTTTGGTCTTGAAACCCTAAAAATCCCTCCCCTATGGGTGAAAAAGCAAGGCATGGATAATCAATTGCACCCGCAGAGAAGCCCGACGAAGCACTTACACTAACCCAGTTTGTGCCATCAAAACGCAGTACTGTCGCTCGGCTGCCATTAGACAAGTCGCTATAAGCCACATAGGGGTCTCCCGAAATAGGGTCAAAAGCAAGACTTGGATACGCAACAGCTGTAGAAGAAGAGAAACCTTCAGTGCCTACCGTTACCCAGTTCGTGCCGTTAAAGCGTTTTACCGTTATTCTATTGCCTTGTGTTTCATCACGATATGCCAAATAAGGCTCTCCTGTGGTAGGGCTACATTTAAGGTCTAAACGGTTTGCATCGCCTGCCGAAACAGTTACTCCTCCCACATTTACCCATCCTGAACCGTCCCAACGCATAACAAAGTTTCCCAATCCAGCATCACGAAAAGCCGAGTAAACTTCTCCTGTTGTTGGGCTAATAGCAAAGCAAGAATAGTCTACATTTGCTGCTCCTGAAGTATTTCCCCCCAAATTTTGAAAGAATCCCCCACTAAATCGATAAACTACCGCACGTTCTGACACGGAAGCGATAGCATCTATGAAACCCACATAAGGCTCATGGGTAATGGGGTGAAAATCTAATTCTATGTGTTCTGCCACTCCAAAACCTATGCCACCAGTTTGTAAACTTACCCAATTTGTACCATCAAAGCGCATTACCACGCCACCTCCATTTGCAAAAGCCACATAAGGCTCGTAGGTAGTGGGGTGAAAAGCAAGACTTGTTTCCTGAACCGCCCATGGAGAGAAGCCAGTCCCTCCCACAGTAACCCAATTTGACCCATCAAAACGCATAACCGTAATACGTCCCCCTGCGGTATTATCACCATAGGCTATGTAGGGTTCGTGTGTAATGGGGTGAATGGCAAGACTTTGGTTGTCTGCGCTGCCTGCTGAGAAACCCGCAGTCCCAAGGTAGTCCCAAGTGGGTGTATTTATCCCTATGCCACTGATTACGAAAGTATAAGGGTTTTCATCTGCGTCATTATTGGCAATCGACACAGTGGCTGTTTGTGTCCCTATCATCGTGGGAGTGTAGGTAATACTAAAAGCTGTAGTATCCCATGCTGGAATCGTGGTTTTAAAGGGCGGCATCGACACGCTAAAGTCGGGCGAACCCGAAAGCAATACAAGAGGAGAACCTGTAAGGCTTAATGGAGCTGAGTCGCCATTATATATCTGGAAAGTATGTGTGATACTTCCGTTACACATTGAGCGACTACCAAAGTATGTGTTGTTGAGTACCGAAACGGTAGTACTTCCACTAGGAACATTTTGAGAGGCATTCGGAATTAGTCCCTGAATATTTATTTCCTGCCCCAAAGCAGTCCCCGTAGCACTCATCAAACACAAAAAAGCAATCAGCCACAAAAAGTGCGACCTTCGAATGTGTGATTTTTGTTTCATTTTAGAATAAAATTAAGGGTTTTTCAATCAATCATACACCCAAAACTACGAAGCAATGCGGTCGCCTATACTTTGTTTTTAGTGGAAACAAGTTTTTATCCTTTGAATCAGCCTTATTACTTAGTAAAAAAAAGCCCACAACTTTCGTCGTGAGCTTTTTTTGAGCCGTCGGCGAGGCTCTTAGCCGTCGCCGACGGCGTTTGAAAAAACAAGTTTTTTGTAAAAAAACGATACCTAAAATAAATCACAGACCGAAAAGAAAAGGTTTGAAAAACCTCGCCGACGGGCAAACCCTCGGCGACGGTTCTGTCATTTTATTATTCTTTTACAATCTTAACTGTTTGCTGCATCTGGTCTGAAACAATTTGCAACGTATAAACGGCATTGGCAAATTTGCCCAAATCGAGGCTTACTTCTTGTGCATTTGTCCAAGTTTGGCGCAAAAGTTCTCTGCCCAAAGCATCATATAGGCGAACTTGTAACTCTTTTTGATTTGATTCAAAACGCAACGTTACGCGGTCTTGGGTAGGATTTGGGAAAATGCTAAATCCTTGATTTTCAGGCATTTCCTCCTCACCCAAAGTAATCGCTGCAAAGGTTTTGCTACGCGAAGCCGTCTGGCAATCCTGACCATAAGTAGCCAAAACGCGATAACTGCCATTTTGCGTAGGCGTAAAAATCAACTGATTTTCCGAACCTGATACACTTACAAATTCACCGTTTGTACCCAAATTTCTATCTAAAATTTGCCATACAAAAG
>NZ_KE383889.1:0-4430 GCF_000422585.1 Hugenholtzia roseola DSM 9546 | reverse complement strand
GAAATGTTCGCAGGGCAAGCGATAGTCGGATTTTGGTTGTCCGTAACGGTTACATCAAAGCTACAAGTGGCGGTATTGCCTGCCAAATCTGTTACAACAAACGTGTTGGTTGTTGTGCCTACCGGGAAAATTGCACCAGAAGCCAAACCTGCCGTTTGTGAAACCACTACGGTATTTGGAACTGCCACAGAATAGTTTATTGTACCATTCCATGTGCGCGGAGAGAAAGTCGACCCAAATGGATACGACTTGCCTACGCCCGTTGTGATAGTAAGGTTAGCATCTGAATAGGTATTTGCCCCATTGGTGTAGGAAACAATAGGGTTAGTCCCATTTGTCGTGATGTAAATGCCATAAACCGACCCCGCGGGAATTTGTAAGCCCCCTATTGGAACATCTACAACTGCCCCTATACTTGGTGAAGTTACTGTGGCAGTTCCTAAAAGCGTCCAGGCAGCGGCATTGGTTTCTGAACCAACATAAGTACCAACTTTGTAATAAACCAACATGGTAGTGGTGCCACTATTGTCAAATCTCTGGCTAAAAGAATTTATCTCTATAGGCGAACTACTGGTAGTGATATCGAACATATTGCCATTTTGACCATTTCCACCCAAAAAGATAGACGAGAGAGAATTTTGGGTAATATAACTACTGCACTCATCAGTAGAAGTAGGCATAGGATAAGTAACGGTAGCCTCACAAGTGCCTATTGCAGCATTGGCTGAAATATTAGCAGGACAAACAATAGAAGGACTATTGGTGTCGGCAACCGTAACAGTAAAGGAGCAATCAACAGAATTACCTGCTGCATTTGTTACAACAAAACGATTTATTGTCGTGCCAACAGGAAAGAGAGAACCAGAAGGCAAGCCCGATGTTTGAGTTATCGTGAAACTTGCGCAAGCAGTAGGCAACGGATAATTGACCACTGCACCACAAACATTAGGGTCGCTACTGACCGAAATGTCGGCAGAACATACCACTGTGGGCGGAACATTCACCGTAACGGTAAAAGAACAAGTGGCAGTATTTCCTAACGCATCTGTCGCTACAAACGTGTTCGTTGTGATACCATCGGGAAAGACAGAACCTGAGGCTAAACCTGCTGTTTGTACCACACTTATCGCGTCACAAGCTGTAGGCATAGGAAAAGTAACAATAGCTCCACAAATGAGTGGGTCACCATTGACAGAGATGTTAGCAGGACAATCAATATATGTATATTGATTCACTATTACATCAAAAGAACAAGTACTTGTATTTCCCGCTGCATCTGTCGCTACAAACGTGTTCGTTGTTGTACCAACAGGGAAAACACTATTCGGCAACAAACCCGCTGTTTGCGTGATATATGCGCCATTAAGTTCCAAAATATGACTAAAAGAAAAGTAGCTTGGATAATCATTCCATTGCCCATTCCCTAAGACCGTAGTTGCATGTTCGCCTCCTGCTGCCCAATTATTGGGTTCGCCTGCTGCCCAGTTGGTGTAACCTGTATTAGAGCAATCTTCCCAAACAAAAGTTCCTTCAATGGCAAGGTCGGTGAGTCCTACAAAATAGGGCGCGGGAGAGCCTGCAAAATGCGCCGTTACCCAAGTGCGAAGTTGTGCATCTTCGGTGGCATCACCTATTTGCGCCATGTAGCCACCATTTGCCCTACAACTTGCCAAGCCTGTTGGATAATCCATCGCGACATTTGAAATGTAATACGATTGGCTGCCAATAGAACCCAAATAAGTATAGCCTGTAATAGGAGCGGAGTAGGGCTGACAATTATCCGTAGCCGTAGGGAAAGGATAACACACGCGCGTTCCTGCACAGATAGGCGATTCGTTATTGACCGTGATATTCGCAGGGCAAGTGATAATCGGATTTACATTATCCGAAACCGTAACGGTGAAACTACAACTTTGTGAGAGCGTAGGACTTACGGCAGTAGCCGTAACGGTGGTAACGCCTAAATTGAAAACTGCACCATTTAGGGTCGTAAGTCCAGATGCCGTTGTTGCCCCAGTGAGGTCGTAGGTTAGTCCCGTTACGATAGCACTGACGGTACTGTTCCAAGTATTATCGCTATGGGTATAAGTACAAGCAAGAGCAACTGTGTTGGCAGTTTGGTTGTCGACGCATCTTATCAGACCCAAAGGATTGGCAGCGTCAGAATATGTCCAAGAGTTTTGCAAGTCTGTTTCGCTCTGTGTGAAAGTGCGAACAGAAAGGTCGCTCAAGGCAGCGACTTGATTCCAAGGGGCAGCAATCGTATTGTAGGAAGCCGTGCGCCAACGCTGCAATTGGGTCAAATCTTTGCCGTTGTCTAAATCGGAAAGCCAAGAGAGTGTCAAATCGCGCGTGCCGCCAGCGGTAGTCTCGAAAGTCCAATAAGAGGCAATGCTCGTATTTCCTGCTATGTTAATAATGCCTTGCGCTCCTGTACGGCGTGTAAGGGTAACATTACCCACGTCTGCACCAGCACCCAAAGTAGCGTTTAGGAAAGTAGGCATCGCCCCTACGCCAATCGGACGCGCCTGCATGACGGCAGTACCTATGATGCGATTGGCGTTGGTTTCTGCCGGATTGAGGGCAGTAGGCGAAAAGAAGATGGTCGCCAAATCGGAAAACAAGCGTCCATTTGTCAGGTCTAATTGAGTATTTATCAAGACCTGATTTTGTAGTTGTAAATGATTGCCTCCGTTATTGACTTGCAAATTTGACAAAGCAACCTGATTTGTGCCTTCGACATTTTGCAGCGCAACACCCACAAAGCGCAACCAAGAGCCATTTGCACCTGCAAAAGTACCGTTATTGACCAAGTCTTGTGTTAGCAAAAGTTCGCCGCTTAGGGCGGTGGTAGAAGTAGCGGTGGCATTTGTCCATTCGCCACTGCGTACATAAGTACCTGTATTGATTTGTATGCTTGCCCCTTCGTTCCTGACAAACTGCGCCTTTAAGGGCAGCACCGTCAGCAAAAGCAGCAGAAGCGGTATTATTTTTTTCATGAGAGTAAAATTTATAAAAATAAAAAATTATTTTTTATTATTTAGTAACTTTTTAATATTTTCCAGCTCTTGATGTAAATATTTCAATTCATCAAGTTCTGCTCTCATTTTTTGATTCTCCTGTTTCAGCGTTTCTATCTGGCTCTGTTGCTCTTTCACAGCTTCAATTAGTAGAGGAGCGAAGGCGGAATAATTAACCATGTAATGTCCGTCTATATTGCTGACAGCTTCAGGAAAAACACGCTCCACCTCCTGCGCCAGAACTCCTATTCCCTTCGTCTTAGGACTGTTCTTTTTAACCTCGCCAGGAAGAAGTTTAAAATTATAGGTATATCCACTAATAGCCATAACTTTCATTAGAGAGCCTGTTAGATTTTTGATGTCCTCTTTCTGATTTATATCTGATATAGTGAAAAAAGTTCCACCATTGTCTATACGCGCTCTAAGTGAACCACCATCATAGGCATTACCAGCATTATCCCAACCATCTTCATCAACGAATTTCACTAAGTCGTTGTCGCCGGGACTATAGACCATTGCATAGTTGCCATCTGCATAAAAGCCACCTTCTTCACTTTCTGCGTTTGCAAGATGAACCCCTGCTCCAAAGCCAAAGGTAGTAAAGTTATCTGAAAATATAACAGGTCGGTTTGCTCTGCGAAAAACGTTAACATTATTTTGAATGCGCAATTCTTGGTTCAGAAAAAGAAAACCGGGATTACCCGAAAGTGTTGGATTTGTGGCACTGTTTCCTAATTGTAATTCGCCGATTGTGTTGTTCTGCAAACCAATGATAGCGGTACGATTCGGTAAATCCATATCCGCCATAAATGCATCGTCTCCAATGATGATGTTCTGACCGCCAGAGGTTGTAAAATCAATAGCTTGGATAGACCCGTTGACAGAGAGACGCTGCGCGGGAGTTGTTGTGCCGATACCAAAGTTGCCGGCACTCGTAAGGCGCATACGCTCAAGGTTATTGGTACGTGTAACAAAATCTTGCGGTCCCGTTGTTCCGATAAAATTTATCACAGGATTTATTCCCGTGTTGCCTGTAAGTCCCCAGCCTGAACCACCGCCTCCGACGGCAACCCAAGCCCCCCCATTAAAATAATAGAGTTTATGAATAATTATAGCCGTATGACTTTTCTTTTTAGGGCAAAAGTTTTCCTGAAATTGTATAGTGCTACGGCTATGGTGAATACGGTTTCTTTTGTTTTGTCTATGTAAGTTCTGATTCGTTCTTTGACAATTCGTAATGCTTTTAGGTGTGCAAACGCATTTTCTATTCTTACTCTTTCTTTACTTTGTAGTCTATTTTGAACTTTTTGTATTTTGGTAAGTTCCTTATTTTTGGGCTTCTTGTGGGGCATAATAAGTGTTGTTTGTGGAAGTTTCCAGCCATAAAACCCTAAATCTGTTAATAAAATA
>NZ_KE383888.1:16623-74339 GCF_000422585.1 Hugenholtzia roseola DSM 9546 | reverse complement strand
GGCTTACGCCTTTTTCTTTGCGAATTTGTCGCAATTTAGCCAATATCTGTTCTGTATTCATAGAAAGCAAATATATTAAGAATATGGATTGTATCATGGGCTTGTAAATTTTTTTTACATTTTTTTGGTTGGACACTTGCAAAGGTAAAAAATATTTGATAGTTTTGCAAGACATTGTAAAGAAAATCTAACATCTATGTTTTGGATAGGATTAGACATTTCAAAAGAGAAAATCGATTACGCCTTCCCAAATCCTAAAAATATGGGACATTATCTGCGTACAGGTAGGATTAACAACAACCTGAAAGGCTACGCAAATTTGGAGCGTATTATCTTGGAAAGTGGTATAAATTTTAATCTTGCTTGTGAAACAACAGGCATTTATAGCTTTCCAATTATGGATTATTTTAGCTCTCGTGGCTATCATTGTAACGAAATTCATGCTTTTTCTATCGCGTCTTATAAAAAAACAGTATTGCAGCGCAATAAGACCGACAAAGTAGATGCGAAGGAAATTAGTGATTACGCACACCGTTACAAAGATAAATTAGTTCGTCCCTATGTGGCTCGAACTGCTAACCTTATTGAGTTGGGTTTGCTTATCCGAACAAAAAAACAACTTGAAAAAAGAGATAGAGCCTTAAATAATATTTTAGAGGCTTATGGTTTTGTGCAGGATAAATTAGAAAATATAACCTTTGAATATGCCGACAAGGGTTTGCGTTCTCTCATTTCTAATAATCAAGCCTACAAAAAGAATTTTGATAAGGGAATTTCTCAATATTGCAAAGAAAATTTTGCAGCAACATACGAAGCCTTAAACAGTATTTCGGGTGTTGGTGAGAATACTATTCCTTATCTTATCTATTATACAAACAACTTTACAAGGTTCAATAATCCTCGTGATTTTACTTCTTATATCGGCGTTGTACCAAATTTCTATGAAAGTGGTAGCTCTGTCAAGTATAAAACAAGAATTGCACACAAATCAGTTTGTAATTCTCAATTGAGGGCAGCACTAAGCCAAGCCGCTAATATTGCCATGCGACACAATCCGCAAATTAAAGAGTTAGTTTCAAGGTTAGACCATCTAACTTTTAAACAAAGACTTATCGCAGCCACCAGAAAATTAGCAATACAAGTTTATTTCTGTGGAAAAAATAAAGTTATGTATGACAAAAATCGTCCATAGCAGACAAGCTAAAAGGCTGCAAATCAGGGGATAAATGCGTATTTACTTTGTTAGCAATCTAAGGATTTTATCCGATATGCTGTAAAAGACAGTGCAACCCCTTTTTATTTATTTGGACAATCTGATAATAAGTTCGAGCAATGGATTGAATTTAGCAAGGTTCAGACTATATGCCGCACATGACGATACGAAAGTAAGAACCAAATAACTTGCAGCCTTTTTTTATTATACCCTTTAACTTTTGTCTTATGAAAATCCTTTTTTTACTTGTTTTTGATAACCCTTTCTTTACTTTAACATTCAAAATTTATGAGCAGGAAAAAAAAACGTACCCATAAGCCTTTGACTTCTTTTATTGAAGGCTTAGTAAAATCTTCAAATAGTACAAATTTTGATATTTTACTTTCTTTTGAAGGTAAAATATACACTTTGCCTTCTGATTTGTCTGAAATTTTATTTTACCACCTTCAAAACGAACTAAAAACATGGCAAGTTTAGCAAAAGTAACAATTATCGGCTATATTGGCTCTGCCAAAGCCAAAGAAATCACAGTTAAAAGTACAGGAGAAGTTAAAAAAGTTATTAACTTTTCAGTAGCAATTAACTATAAAAAGCAAGATACAGAATTTGTCGATTGGTATTCTTGCGAACTCTACGCAAATTCTTTTGATGTTGCATGGTTTCAAAGAGGGAAACAAATATACGTTGAGGGTATTTTACGCATTGAAACCTTTGTAAATCAGGAAAATGTAGAGATGACAAAACCAAAAATCTATGTAGATAAATTGCTTTTTATGGGCAAAAAAGAAGATTGAGGCAATTATTTTCTACAAATCTCACTAAAAAAACTAGAGTTTATGAATAATTATAGCCGTATGACTTTTCTTTTTAGGGCAAAAGTTTTCCTGAAATTGTATAGTTCTACGGCTATGGTGAATACGGTTTCTTTTGTTTTGTCTATGTAAGTTCTGATTCGTTCATAAACTCTACTACACCTTTCAAGTGTGGTTTTTTTTTTCTGTTCTATCTAAATAGCTATCAGGATAGCCCCAAGCGTCGAAAATGATTTTGATTTGTGCAGGTGTAAAAAGTGATTTTCCCTTTTCATACATGCCTATTTTCTTAAGCCAAACATTTAAAGTCGGGCGTGAAATACCGTAAAGTTCTGCTAATTGTTTTTTACAAAGCATTTTACAAAAGATTTAGAGAAGTGAAAAAGTGTTTTTTTCAGTGTAGAGCCTATTGTAAAGGCAGAATGAAATAGAATGAAGTTTGTTAGAAAACATTGAAATATACAAAAAAATTAGCAAACGCACAAAAAAAATTCCTTTAATTTTGGCTTTTGAGATTTGCGCTATCTTTTTTTTTCACTCAAATTTATTACAGTTATGTCCTTTATCAATCCAGAACTCGACATTGTGGCACTTTATACCACAGTAGAAGAATGTGATGCGGGCGAAGCTGCGATTGTTGAAGCCTTAAACGAAGCAAATTTTCAATTACTTAGCCTTGCTCGACGCTCGGCTCGTGCGATTGAAATTTCTACGCAAGTAGAAGCTGACTTAGAGGCTGCCCAAACAACTGCCGATAGCTACAATAGCATCATTCCAACCCTACCCGTTGGCTCACCTGTTCGCAAGCAACTCGAAGACGAACTTGTAAAATTGAATTTTAAAGTTTTCAACCTCAACAAACGTGCGGAAAGCATTGGTAGTACTGTGTTGATGATTTTTTCAATTCGCAAGCAAGCCCTCGATACTGAAATTGCACGCTACACAGCAGTACAGGCTGCCATTGTTGCAAAAAGAGCGACCATTTAGGCTTGCTTATCTTTGATATTATTTAGCAGGGGAATGTTATTCCCTTGCTATTTAAACACTCAAATTATGATGGAAATAGTACGCTTTGAAATTGCAGTCTTGATAATGTTGTTTGTTTTGATTATGAGTATTGGTTTGTTATTGTACTTAGTTTGGATTTTTCTTTCTGAATATAAGAGAGATAACGAACATCTCATCAAACGATTAGTAAGGATTGAAACTATTGTAGATACTTTACTTTACAAAGGAGATTTACCTCATGACAGAAAAAACAACAATCGCAAAATTGATAGAGCATGAAAAGGTCGACGACTTTTCTGGTTTGCTCAAAATCAAAAAAAACGGCAATAATGTCCTAATTTTCATCAAAACAAAAGATAAAACTATTTTGATTGCAAAAAATAAAGACTTAGAGCCTTTTTATTCCTGTTTTACAAATGATGGCGAGGAATACGCCGAAGATGTAAATTTGGAATTCAATTTAATTTCCACTTTCTAAACCTTGTTTTATGTTCGGTATTACAATCATCAAACACCGTTACGAACACGACTATTTCGTTTTTGGCATCTATTTGAATGGCTTTCTCTTGTTCGAGGTTAGTTGGGAAGCTGGCGGAGATGCAGTCTTGTATCAAAAAGTAGTAACAAAAGGAAATGTAAAATATCTTGTTCTTTCTTTGGACAAAGAGCCGTTAGTTCCCGAAACTGTTACGCCAAACGAAAAAGCCCCAAGAATTGAACTCACAAAAGAAACTGCACTTTTGTACGAGTTGCCCGCTGATATGGTCGTTGGAAAACAGCAGCAGCCCACTGACGCAGAAAACAAACCTCAAACAATAAAATAGTATGAGGGTTTTAGTTTTAAAAGTTTTGGACGGCGACACTTTCGTCGTCCAATACCATAATTTGCCGATTACGATTCGACTTGCTAATATTGATGTACCTGAACTAAGAACCGATTTCGGTAAAAAAGTGCAGCGTTATCTTTCTGACTTGATACTTTCGCAAGAAGTTGAAATACAAGTATTTAAGAAAGATACTTACGGACGTTATTTAGCAGAAGTACATTTTAAAAATGAAAGTTTAGATGAAAAATTAGTTAGTGAAGGTTTGGCATGGCATTGGGAAAAGTACAGTTTGAAACCAGAACTAACAAATTTAGAACGCTTCGCACAAGACCAAAAAATGGGTATCTGGAGTGAAGAATTTAAAGAAGTCCATTATACCTTACGACACCCACAATCAAAAGAACATTTAGACTTATGAACGAATACAAAAAACCAAATTTTGAACTATCATACGATAAGCTCATGCGAAAAATTATCGTATTTAGTTTATTATTTACAGCTTCTACGCTTTGCATCTCTTTTCTCTTGGTCTTGCTTTATGGCATCAAAATTGCATTCTTCCAATAATCGCACCTTGTCAAAAAAAGCCCAAAATCTTACATCAGAAAATGGGCTTTTTAGTAATAAGTGTCTTTTTTCATGTCATAGATAATTTCCAAGCCCTCTATGGGCTTGTTTTTCTTATCGCCTGTGCATTTTTCGCAAAGCGGATTGGGTTTGTCGGGGTCAATGACTTTGATAATTTTACCAACAATTTTACCATTTTTTTCATAAATTTCTACAATAGAACGCGCCTTGCCTGTATTGTCGTCTATTGTTTTCCATTTTCCAATAGGGCTAAGGCTTTCATTTTGAGCCAAAAGAGGGGCAGAAAAAGCAAAGGTAGAGAGCAGCACAAAGCCAAGTTGAAGGCAGAAGTGCCTCATAGCAGAAGGCAAAGGCAGGATAAAAAGACAAGATAAGTTCATAAGTTTGAATGAAATAGTGAAAATATTTTTCATAAAATAAAAACCTACCTTCTTTTTTCTGATAGGCTTTCTCTACTCAAAACGCTTATCACGTGCGAATATTTTTTTCTTTGTCGGTAGAAAATTGCCTAACTTTGAAAGCGCAAAAATAGCCTTCTCTTTTTCTACCCTGCAAAATACCAAGTCTATGTCTTTTTTTATGCCCCGTTTTTACGATATACTATTCGTTTTTTTTGCTTTTTTGTTTTTACAATCTGAAATTTTGCTTGCACAAAAAAAAGAAAATATCAAACAAGATACCCTTTCTTTGGTCTTTGTAGGCGATTTGATGGGACACTCCTCCCAATTTTTATACGCACGCCAAGCAGAAGGGGGGTACAATTTTGAACCCTACTTCGAAATGGTCAAGCCCTACCTTTCCGAAGCCGACTTTGCCATCGGCAATCTCGAAACGGTTTTGGCGGGCAAAACGCAAAACTATTCAGGCTACCCCCAATTCAACACGCCCAACGCCTATGCAGACGCGCTAAAAACGGCAGGTTTTGATTTGATAGTTACGACGAATAACCATTCCTACGACCAACTCGAAGCGGGCATTTTGCGCACCTTAGACGAATTAGAAAAGCGAAACCTTACCCCCATAGGCACATATCGCAATGAAAAGGCACAAGACTCGCTCGTTATTTGTACCAAAAAAGGAATTAGCTTTGCACTTTTAGCCTATACACAATTTTCTAATTTGCCTGTGCCTACCTCAAAAAAATATTTGGTCAATCATATAGAAATTGAAAAAATAGAACAAGATATAAAAAAAGCAAGAAAAAAAGGGGCTGAAATTGTTATCATACACCTACATTGGGGGCAAGAGTATCAGACCCTACCCAATGACTACCAAAAAGAAACCACACAGGCAATAATTGCCGCAGGTGCAGATATTATCATTGGCGGACACCCTCACGTTTTACAGCCGATAGAAAAATTTAAGACACAAAATGGCGCAACGCTCGATTCGGGACTTGTGGCGTACTCTTTGGGCAATTTTATTTCGGCGCAATATTGGCGTTATTCTACGGCAGGGGTAATGTTACGACTCGAACTAAGCAAAAAAGAGGGTAAAATTTCACTTTCACGCCTTGCCTGCGTGCCTACTTGGGTTTTGGGTGGGCAAAAGTACGCACCCTTAAAAACTTACAAAGTCTATCCTGCGGGTCTGGAAGCGCGTTTTTCTCAAAATCGTCCGTTGGCACATTGGCTCACTGTTCCTTTTTCTGCAAATTTAGACCTGCTCACGCCTGCGCTTGTGCGCGATATGAAGGAGGCTTATCAGGACAGTCAGCAGATTTTGGCTTTGTATCTAAAAAATCAGGTGCAATGGGATAATTGGCTTGTCAATCCTTTTTTCCAACTCGAACCCAGAAAGCCTACTTTTAATCGCCTTACCACCAAACAAAGTTTGACCTTCACAGAAATAAAACCTCAAAAACAGCCTGTTTTTCAGGCTTTTGCAGGAAAGAAGGCTTCTAAAAAATCTAAAAAAGAAAAAGGAAAGCAATAAAAATTTTTACTATACAAATTAAAAAAAATCGCTTATTTTCCAATCATTACTTTTAGTGTTGCATAAAATTGTCTATGCAATACGCTGCTATTTTGGGGCGAAAGATTCAGAAAACCTTGCTCATACCCAAACGAAGGCTCGAAAGTACCCATCGAAGCACTAAATCCCAAGCGTGCGCCTGCGTCCCATTTTTGCAACGCTTCAAGAGAAAAAGGGGCATTTTCGGCATTTTGCAACTTATCGGCAAAAGAATAACCACCATAAAGGGCAAAATTAAACCAAAAAGGCGACTTACAAGCACCACCATAAACAAAAAGTGGGTGATTGTATTGTACATCAAGCGTTGCAAAATTTCTATTTAAAATATAATTTTCATCAAATTTTAAATTTCTTCGTTGGTATAAAAAGTGAATAGAAAATGTCTTGTTCGCTCGCCAATGATAATTGAGCAACAAACCTGCCTGAAAAGAGGAAGTCCATTGCGGCTGCCAATGGCTTGGCGTTTGCGCCTGCGTTAGTGCATAACCCACTAAAACGCCCTTAAACCACTGATAATCAAGCACATTTTTATAGATGCGTACAGTTTCTTGCTCCTTGTGGTAGTCTTTTTCTAAAAACGAAACCGCCTGCGAAGGGGTGAGATAGCCATTGTGCAGAGCCAATATTTTGTCTTCTTCATAAATCAGCAAAACGGGAATGCCGCCTCCTTTTAAATTGAAGTGTCTGATGAGTTTGTCTCCAAAGGGCGTGTCGATGTCGGCTTCTATCCAAAGGTAACGCGCCTCGACGATTGCTTCTACTGCTGGCTCTTCGAAAGTGCCTTTTTTAAGTTTGAGGCAGGGCGCACACCATTTGGCAGTAAAAAAGATAAGCAATTTTTTGTTTTCTTCTTTTGCTTTTTTTTGATAGACTTCCAAACTATCCTTAACCGCAGGGAAAGCCTCCTGTGCCAAAAGTGGCTTAAAAAATCCTATTAGCAAGAAAACTAACAAGAGAAGTAGCTTTTTTTGCATCTTACTATATTTTTGATACGAAACAAAGATAAACAGAAAAAGACAAAAAAGCGCATTTTGCCTAAAAATAATTCAAAATATCATCTCCTTTTTGCACCTGCAACCAAAAAGCCTGCAAGCCTGCCTGCTGCGCACCTGCTATGTGTTGAGGCGAATCGTCTATAAAAAGGGTTTTGGCAGGGTCAAGTTGGTGTAAATCTATTAGGTGTTGAAAGGTTGCGACTTCGGGTTTTCGCTTCCCCAAAAGGTGGGAATAGTGCGCCTGCACAAAAAAATGGTCTAAATTAGGATACAGTGAGCCGTATTGCGCTTGAAAAATTTTATCGAAACGTGCCTTATGAATGGCATTTGTGTTGCTAAGTAAATAAATCTTTTTCTTTTTGCTTATTTCTTTTAAAAGTTCTATTCTTTGAACGGGAAAAGTTTGTAACATGGCGTTCCAAGCGTCATCGATGCGCTCATCTGTGATGGGTTCTTTCTGAATAGCCTGCGTTTGTGCCATTTGGCGGATATGCTCGCGAAAAGTTTGCGGCGAAATAGCCCCAATTTCGAAGGCATCAAAAAGGGTAGTTTGTTTGGTTTGGGTATAAAAATAATCAAAGTCGAGATGCAGCAGTTGTTCGAAGGCACGATTGGTAGCTTTGTAATCCAAATCGAGCAAGACACCACCTAAGTCGAAGATAATTACTTCGAGCCTGTCAAGAGAAGGGAAAGAAGTCATAGCGTTATTTTTGTATAAAATCTTGCCTTTTGGCTAAATAATATTCCAAGCGACGGTAGTCAAAAATGACTAATTCAGGCGAAACGCTCTCTTGTTTTCGCTCGATGATGCCATAGATGTTGCCTTTTTCAGGTACATAGATGCTCACCTTTCCTGAATAGGTAGGATTTAGGTCGGCAAGGGTAAAGCTAACAAAGGGGGTAAGTTGGGACACCGAATCCCTTAGTAAATCGTTGTAAAGGTACTCTTCGGCTTCAAAATTTCCAAAAAGAGGCAAATATTGAAACAAAAAAGCCGTATCGAGCATTGCCACGCCTTCTACCTGATAGCCAAAATCGGTATAATTGATTTTAAAACTCTCCTCGGGTTTCTGAAAATACTGCACCTCTAAGGATTGAAAGGTGTTGGCAGAGGTTTTGAGCAGGCTTCGGTCGCGCCATTCGTAATCTTTGCGCTTGAAGATGTCGTGCAAAGGCACGTAGTAGCCGGGCAGATGGACGATATACATGTCGCCCCCCTCAAACATGGCATAGGCTTCACCTTCATACTCCCAAATAGCAAAACTTTTGAGAAGTTTGTCTTGGGTAAAATAGCGCACCGTAACGCCATTTTTGAGATACGCATTGGCGGCAGCATCACTGACCGAAGCCGAAACGCCCCGCTTGATTTCCATCTTTTGCAATACCTTCAAAAGCGATTGAAACATCTCCTCGTCTGCCCAATAGTGGTTATTGACCTGCCAAAGCCCCTCCGCCTTTTTGTCAAAAAAAAGCTCTTCTCCGAAAGCGATTCGCGTCAGCGCGGTAGTGTCCGATAGGGCAAAAGCATCAGGGGTGAGGCTCTGTTCGTCTTTTGAAGCCGAAGAGGAATCGGTTTGCCAAAGCAATACTATCGCAACCAAAAGCAAGACCGCCACCAGCGAGAGAAGTTTAATTTTTGTCATGGGTAGGATAAAAGATTATTGAGCAGGGCTTTTTTTATAGAGTGGCACAGAGCTGCACGCCTCTCCAAACATCAATAGTTTGGCAATCGGGGCAAGGCGGCGCATTGCCTCCACATAAACCGCCGTCGGAACTTGTTTTTCAGAACAACCCTTGATAACGACTTTTTTATCTCTAAAATCTTCCCAGACCACTGTTTCAAGTTTTTTGAGGTACAAATGCGTTTCTAAGGCTTGCATATCGCCAAAGATAACCGTTTGCGCCACCTTTTGCAAGTGTGCTGTCAGGATAAGATATGCCCAAGTGGGAATAATGGCATCTGCACTACAAAAAAGGGCAACGTGCTTGCCGCGATAGGCTTCCCAATCGTGTGTCTTGACAAATTCGCGAAGGTCTTTTTCTCTCAAAATCAAACCCTGAAAGAGATTTTGCGCCAAATCGTAAGTCGTGCGCTCGCCTATTGGATAATACTGTTCTAAATCAAAGGTAATAATAGAACTTTCTTGCAAACGATTTTGTAAAGGAGTAGGAGTTTCCATGTTTGATTCGGAAAAAGGTTTAGAATAGAGCCAAGCCCTTTGTAGAAGAAATATTACTTTTTTCGCTCCACCACTGCCATGGTTAGGCGGCTGATGCAAATTAGATTTTGCTGTTCGTCCGTAATTCTAATTTCCCAGACCTGTGTAGTGCGTCCAACATGAATGGGCGTAGCCTTTCCATAGACCCAATTTCCTTCGCCTACCCCGCGCAAATGGTTTGCATTGATATCCAGACCTACACAGGCGAACCGTTCCAAATCCACTTTGAGCTGTGCGCCCAAACTGCCCAGCGTTTCTGCCAAAACCACTGAAGCCCCTCCATGCAAAATGCGCATGGGCTGCACAGTACGCGCATCTACGGGCATTTTGCCTACGATATAATCCTCCCCCAATTCCACAATTTCGATACCCAGATGCGAAACCATCGTATTTTGCCCTACTTTATTGAGCAGGTCGGGCGTATAAACAATTTCTGACATAGCTTGCTACTTTTTTTGAGTTGAAATCAAAACCCTATCAGTGTTTTTAACGGCTAATAGGGCTTCTTTTGTTTCTTAAAAGGTCATTTTCAGACCATAAAAACCGTCTGTTGTGTCTTTTTGGGAAGTAAAACCGCCTTTTCAGGCTTCTTTCCCAAAGCTGCCAAAAAGATGGGCTTACGCTCGATGCGCTCGCGTTTGGCTATCAAATCTTCTAAACAGACCGTTCCGATAACATATCCATACGAACGCCCTTCGTATCTTTCGCGAATTTCTATAAAATCAAACACTTCTAAGTCTGATTTATGCACATAACGCACATAGACCTCTAAAAAAACCTCCTGCGTAACCTGCAAGGCTTTTTCTCTGCGACTCTTGCGATACTCATAGCGATAATTATAGCGGCAGGCAGAAATGTCGGACAACACTGCCGAACCTGTTGGATGTCCGCCTGCTCCTTTGCCCACAAAAAGTTGCTTGTCGGAAAAGGCAGCCTCTACAATCACACCATTGTACTCGTAATTGACATCATAGAGATAGTGCTTTTCATCTACGAATTGCGGCATTACAAAGATGCAAATTTCATCTTCGCTCACCTTTCCTACATAGTTGATGAGTTTGATTTTTAAGCCTTTTTCTTTTGCAAACTGCATATCTTCCGCTCCCAAAGCCGTAATGCCATATCGAAAAACGCTAGCAGGCTCGATTGCCACGCCATAGGCTTGCATCGCGATAAGACACAACTTGTAAAGGGCATCAAAACCTGCCACATCAAGCGTCGGGTCGGTTTCGGCAAAGCCCAAATCTTGTGCCTCCTTCAAGGCTACTTCATAGCTCAATTTTTCGTCTATGACTTTGGTCAGGATATAATTTGAAGAACCATTAAAGATACCCGATACAGAATAAAGCAATTCATTATCGTAATATTCGGCTAAATTTCTAATGATAGGAATACTACCACAGGCAGCCGCCTCATACAGCAAAGCCGTACCTGTTTGCTCTTGTAAGGCGATAAGTTCGGGTAAGTGCAAAGCCAACATCTTTTTATTTGCCGTAACAACGTCTTTGCCTGCCAACATTGCGCGTTTGACAATCTGATAAGCCGCCTCTGCGTCGTCGATTAGCTCGACAATCAAATTGATGTCTGTATTTTCGAGCAGTTCTTGCCCCTCGAAGGTAAAATAAGAAGCAGGTAGGCTGCGCTTTTTGTCGGGATTCTTGACACAAATCTTGACAATTTCGGCAGAAAGGTCAGTTTTAGTGAAAATATCGTACAAGCCTTGTCCGACACAGCCAAAGCCAAAAAGCCCGATTTTGAGGTGCTTCTGCCACGTAGAGTGGAGTGTCAAAGACTTTTCTTGTGTAGGGGAGGAAGCTGATGGTGTCATCAGAAGAGGGGTTGGGGTGAAAAAAAGAGAATCGCCCTTTAAAAAGTTGCAGCTTTTTAAAAGGCAGGGCAATTTATGAAAAAAAACGCATTTTTAAGCCCTTCTCCGAAAGAAAGCGCATAAAAAAAGGTTTTCAGACTTGCATCTGAAAACCTTTTCTTGTTCAATTTATACCAGCAATAAACTGCTTGGTCTTTCCGATTACGACAATACTTCTGTAACCTGACCTGCACCGATAGTACGACCACCTTCACGGATAGCGAAGCGCAAGCCTTTTTCCATTGCGATAGGCTTCTGTAATTGTACTTCGAAAGTAAGGTTATCACCAGGCATAACCATTTCTACGCCTTCAGGAAGCGAAATAGTACCTGTTACGTCAGTAGTACGGAAGAAGAATTGTGGGTTGTAACCTTTGAAGAATGGCGTGTGACGACCACCTTCTTCTTTCTTCAATACGTAAACTTCGGCTTTGAAGTGTGTGTGCGTTGTAACAGTACCGGGTTTTGCGATAACCATACCACGACGGATGTCTTCTTTGGCAATACCACGCAAAAGGATACCTGCATTGTCACCAGCTTCCGCTTGGTCTAAAAGTTTGCGGAACATTTCTACACCTGTAACGGTAGATTTCAAAGGCTCGTCGCCAAGACCTAAGATTTCAACAGGGTCACCTACTTTAATCATACCACGCTCTACACGACCCGTAGCAACTGTACCACGACCAGTGATAGAGAATACGTCCTCGATAGGCATCAAGAAAGGCTTGTCGGTGATACGAGGAGGAAGTGGAATGTAGCTATCTACTGAAGCCATCAAATCCATAACGGTTTTTACCCAAGTAGGCTCGCCGTTCAAAGCACCAAGAGCAGAACCACGTGTGATTGGAATGTTATCGCCATCAAATTCGTAGAAGCTCAAAAGGTCGCGGATTTCCATTTCAACGAGGTCGAGAAGTTCAGGGTCATCTACCAAGTCTACTTTGTTCATAAATACGACAAGAGCAGGAACACCTACCTGACGTGCTAAAAGGATATGCTCGCGCGTTTGAGGCATAGGACCGTCCGTAGCCGCAACCACTAAGATAGCACCGTCCATTTGCGCTGCACCCGTAACCATGTTCTTTACATAGTCAGCGTGTCCAGGGCAATCCACGTGTGCGTAGTGACGGTTTTGCGTTTCGTATTCTACGTGAGCGGTATTGATGGTGATACCACGCTCTTTTTCTTCAGGCGCGTTATCGATAGAATCAAAGCTTCTCGCTTGTGAAAGACCTGCGTCTGCCAAAACTTTGGTGATAGCAGCCGTCAAGGTAGTTTTACCGTGGTCTACGTGACCGATAGTACCGATATTAACGTGTGGTTTGGAGCGGTTAAAGGTTTCCTTAGCCATCTTTTTGCAGATTATTTAACGAGTGTGAAAATTGAAAGATTGTAAGTTGCGCTATTGATAAAAAAAGATATGATTAACAGCACCTGTCCGTAGAGCCAACGATGGGAATTGAACCCACGACCTCTTCCTTACCAAGGAAACGCTCTACCCCTGAGCTACGTCGGCTTTTTCTCAAATTTAGGTGGTTAATCATACATCATTGGAGCGGAAGACGAGGCTCGAACCCGCGACCTACAGCTTGGAAGGCTGTCGCTCTACCAACTGAGCTACTTCCGCAGTAAAATAATAAGATTGTGGGGAGAGAAGGATTCGAACCTTCGAAGTCGTAAGACAACGGATTTACAGTCCGTCCCATTTGGCCGCTCTGGAATCTCCCCAAATGGTTTGAAATTGGTTGGCAAAGTTCTGTTTATTAAACCGCAAGGATTTAGCAATCGTTCCTTTACTATGTCGTAATTTCGTGCTGTGCTATATTTTCAGACCTTGCAAGCAATTAAAGTATCAGGGCTTTAAGTGTTGCGAAGGGACACGCGCCTGCTTTTAGGTTTGTGTTTGAAAGATGACTTGCATCTTTACTATTTTCTTGCTTTTTCTGTTTCTTATCTTTTGTTTTGAATTGGCGTTTAGTACGTCCTTCAAAGCGAGTGCAAAGTTATAGCATCTTTTTCAAACCTCCAAACTTTTGCCCAACTTTTTTCAAACTTTTTTGCATCTTTTTCGACAAAAGCCTGAAAACAAGCCATTTAACAAAGAAAAAAGATAGACGGGCAGCCGCCCTTTTAGACAAAGGTGCGAAAATATCGCCCTTCTTGTTTAAGTTTGAAAAGCCCTGCGCCCTTAGAAATAAGCGGCAACAAGGCTTTTTGAAGTGTCTATTCCAATAGGTTTGTCAAGGATTAGCGCGGCATTTGTCCGATAGTGAAATGGAATTGGGGTCCTCGCGAAGTGGGGAAGCCGTCAATTCTATCAAAACCATACGCCCAGTCGATGCCCAAAAGTCCGAAGGCAGGCATAAAGATACGCGCCCCTACCCCTGCGGAACGCTTCAAGTCGAAGGGCTGAAAGGTGCGCGGACTGCTCCAATTGTTACCCGCCTCTACAAAAGCCTGCAAGTAAATGGAAGCGGTTTGGTTGAGTGTTACGGGGTGTCGCAATTCTAATACAAACTTTTCATAAATTACGCCGCCTTCGTCGCGCAAATCATACGGCACAACGGTATTATCTTCATATCCGCGCAAAGCGACAATATCAGACCCTAAAAGGAAGTTGCCGAAGGTTAGCCCTGCGCCACCCAAAATAAACCTATCAAAGGGGCTAATAGAGCGATTTTTATTGTATGAGCCAATGTAACCGAAGTGGGTACGCGCACTCAATACAAAATTGCCTGCTAAGGTAAAATACCAACTGTTATCAAACATCCACTTGTGGTATTCTATGAATTTGTACTGCTGCTCTGCCGTTAGCTCGGAGATATTGCGCTTATCGAAGAGCGAATAGGGTGGGGTAAGTCCAATATTGAGCGAAAGCGTAGAGCCAGAGCGCGGATAAATGGGGCTATCTACACTGCTTCGCGAAATGGTGGTGCTAAAAAGGATTTTATTGAAAACGCCATTGCTGATATTGCGAAAACGCGCATTGTAGTCATCTAAAAGGTAGCGCGTGTAGCTAATGGAGTTTAGCATCTGAAAATAGTTGTCGGGAAATTTGAGCCTACGCCCTATACTAAGTGTAACGCCCGAAAGTAGGAGCGTGCCTTGTGTGTCGCGCGTAAGCGGATTCAAGATGCGATTAACCGAGTGTTGGAGGCTAAAACTAAGGGTATTTGGCTTTTTACCCCCAAACCAAGGCTCTGTAAAAGAGAAAGAGTAGGTTTGAAACTGCCTGCCGTTGGCTTGAATCCGAAGAGAAAGTTGCTGTCCGTCGCCTTGTGGCAAGGGTTTCCACGACTTTATATTGGGGACTTTTCGCAAAGAGAAGTTATTAAACTGCAAACCTACCGTTCCGACGAAGCCTAAGAAGCCCCCCCAACCACCAGAAAGCTCGATTTGGTCGCTTGGCTTTTCTGCCACAGAGTAGTGGATATCCACAGTGCCTTCGTTGATGTTGGGATTGTAGTCGATGCCGATTTGTTCGGGGTCAAAATAGCCCATTTGCGCCAACTGCTGTTGGGTACGGATAAGATTTGTACGGCTAAATTTCTGACCCGGAACGGTGTAAAGCTCACGCAAAATTACATGGTCGGAAGTTCGGGTATTTCCCTTGATAGTTACGCGGTTGATAATCGCCTGTTCGCCTTCAAAGACGCGCATTTCTATATCGATGGAGTCGTTTTCAATCTTAACCTCTACGGGTTGTATGTTGAAGAACAAATAGCCGTCGTCCATATAAAGGGCGGTGATGTCCAGCCCTGCGGGGTTGAAGTTGAGGCGTTTTTGTAGGTCTTCGGGGTTGTAAATATCGCCCTTCGAGATGCCCAAAACCGAACTAAGAAGCGTGTCGGAATAAATTGTATTACCAAGCCACTTGATATTGCGATAATAATGCGGCTTGCCTTCGCGTATGGTAAGTTTGATGCCTACATTTTCAGCATCTATGTCATAGAGGCTATCAGAAACGATTTGTGCGTCGCGGTAGCCGTTTTTATTGTAAAAAGCGATAATGTTATCTTTATCGTTTTTGTATTCTTTTGCGATAAATTTAGACGGTGTAAAAATATTAAAGCCGCCTTTTTGTTTGGTCTTTTTCATTTTGCGGCGCAATTTTTTCTCTTCCATTTGAGAAACGCCTTCAAATACAATTTCGCCAATACGCACCTTTTCACCTTTCTCCACCTTAATATTCAACATTACGCTATTGGAAAGCAGGGTGTCTTTTTGTTGTACGATACGCACCTTTACATTTTTGTAGGCTTTTTCTTGATAAAACTGTCGGACGGCATTTTCGGTATTTTTCAGTGTTACGTCTGTTACGATTTTGCCACGTATCAGGCTAATTTTATCGGTAAGGGTCTGTTTATGGCTTTTAGAAATGCCCTCGAAGTCGAAGCGCGAGAGGCGCGGGCGTTCGGTCAGTGCCACGACAAGGGACACATTTTCGCCTTCTATTTTTTCGATACGAATGGCGACATCGCCCATCAGTCCTTGTTTCCAGAGTTTTCTGATGGCAAAGCCTATATCTTCACCGGGTAGTTGGATTTTGTCGCCTACCTTCAAACCGCTCATTGCAATAAGAGCTTGGTGGTCTAAATAATTTGCCCCTTCTACGCGAATGGCGGCAATGACGTAATCTCGCGGACTTGCATAATCTAAGGTAGGGGCGGCAGAGGTACTACTTTTTCCGCCCTGATAGCCAATCTTTATCTGTGCGTGAGCGGGCAGGTATAAAAGGCAGCCTAAAATCATTTGCAGGCACAATAGCACTATTTTTTTTTGCATCTCTTTGTTCATCTTTCTAATAAAAAAACGTCTGGAAGACTTTTAGGAGGGTTTCTGCTAAGAGGAAATCTGTTCGCTTGTCTTTCCGAATCGTCGCTCTCTGTCTTGAAAAGAGCGAATGGCATCAAAAAGATGCGCCTTTCGGAAATCAGGCCAAAGGACAGGGGTGAAATAAAATTCGGCATACGCCATTTGCCAAAGCAAGAAGTTGCTCAATCGCATCTCACCGCTGGTACGGATAAGCAATTCAGGGTCGGGCAGTTGTGAGGTGAAAAGGTGGCGTTCTATCATGTCGGCATGAATATCGGTAGGCTCTAATTTGCCTTCTTTCACCTGCTGCGCCAAATTTTGTACGGCATTGACAATTTCGGCACGTCCGCTATAACTAAGTGCTAAGGTTACGGTCAGGCGTGTATTGCCTTGCGTCTTTTCTATCGACTCCTTTAATTGGGCTTGGCACTTCGAAGGCAGGGCAGCCAAATCTCCAATAGCACGCAAACGCACGCCTTTCTGCTGCAAATCCTGCAATTCATCGCGCAAAGTTTTGACTAAAAGCTCCATCAGCGCATTGATTTCATATTGAGGACGACTCCAATTTTCGGTAGAAAAGGCGTATAAAGTCAGATAAGGAACTCCTGCTTCGGCGCAACCTTCGAGCGTATCGCGCACAGCTTGTATAGCATTTCGATGCCCCCAGATGCGCTCCAGCCCCTTTCCTTTCGCCCACCTACCATTTCCGTCCATGATGACAGCAATATGACGCGGCAGACGTGTAGGGTCGAGAGGGGGTATGATAGCACTTGAGGCTTGTTCTTCTTTCATGCGAAGTAGGCAAATAAAGACCGATAAACTTAAAAATAGAAGTGTAAATATCTTGCCCTTAGCACAAGGGAAGGACTGAAGGGCAAAATTACACTTTTTTAGCACCAAACTGAAATTTTGGCTTTTTTGTAGTAAAATTAAACCCTACTCCAACGCCTCATAAAAATAAAGGCTATCCTTTTGGGGCAAAAGTTGAGGCTGCAAAATATGGATTAGGTCTTCTAAAATAAGGTCGGGACGCAAAACGCCTTGCTCAAATATGTCATTGCCACTATTGGCGTGCTGACGGCGTGTGGCATTGAAAACGCGCCCTTTTGCAAAGGCAGGAAGCTGCGTAAAACGCTTATCCGCTTGCGCCAAAGCCACCAAACTGCGTAAATTAGACGGATTAAGCCACAAATCGGCTTGTAAGCCCCTTGCATAGACTTTTTCTATCGAAAGCGGTATGCTGCCACTACCTTCTAAATCGGAAAAAAGATAATCGCCTCCAGCGTCGGCAATAAATTGCGCCGAAAAATGCGCCCCAGCAGGCATATACCAAACCTCCTGATATGGCACATTAAGCAACACTTTTGGGCGATACTGTACTGTTTTTACTTTCTCTTTCAAAGCACTATATTTTTTTTCAATTTGTTGGAAAATGCTATCCGCTTGTTTTTCTTTTCCCAGAAAATAGGCAAAAAATTTGAGCCATTCTGCCTGCCCCAAAGGGTGTGCCTCTGTGGTTTCTTGTGCCAAGATGACCCTCTGCCCAAGTTGTACCAATTTTTGATGGGTATCGTTGGCTTGTCCTTCGAGTGTGGCGTATGAAAAAATGACTTCACTTTGTAGGGCTACTACCTTTTCAAGGTCGAGCATCAAGCCGTCGGGCGAACCAATTTCGCTTATTTTTTGGTTCTGAATCGCATTTTGGGCATTTTGGCTATGCACAAACTGCGTTCCTGCCAAACCTACCACATTTTCTAACGCGCCTAAGGCTTCGAAGAACGCCAAATATTTGGTAGTGCGCAAAATGGCGCGTTCTATCGGAATAGCCACACAAATTGCTTGGGGTTGTAATTTTTGTAGGCTATCCAAAAGGGCAGGTTTTCTTTTATCATACAAAAGATAAGTAGTCGTTTCTCTTTCAGAAACAAGTCTAATTTGTGTGTGAGTGGCAAAACGGCTCACCTCAAAGCCCCTTGCCCAGTAGAGCGGTATAGAATCGCCTAAGGGAAGGGCGGCAATTTGTGCAGCCTCCACACGATTGGCTGCCTCATTTTCTTTTTTTTGGCAGCAAAAAAATACGGCGCAGCAAGAAAGAAATAAAAGAAAGATGCTACCTTTGCAAATTGACTTGTAATCAAACATACGGAATGGGAAAAGAATCGTGAATATGTCGCGAATATCGTACAATCTCAACCGTTTGCCAAAAAAATCACTACTCAAAACCGTATTATGGACTTATTGCGCGGACTCGTCGGCATCGCACTCCTAATAGGCGTGGCATTTCTTTTCTCACGCGATAGAAGCAAAATCGATTGGCAATTAGTAGGCATCGGGATTGTTCTACAAATCATCTTTGGCATTTTAGTAACCCAAGTAGAAGCGGTCAAGATGGGCTTCCAAGCCGTTAGCGAAGGTTTTGTACGCTTCCTTAGCTTTGCAGACAAGGGCGCGGAGTTTGTCTTTGGCGGACTGATAGATAATAGCAAGTTTGGCTTTATCTTCGCCTTCAAAGTATTGCCTACGGTGGTGTTCTTTTCTACTGTTTCCGCAGGACTCTACTATTTGGGCATCTTACAAAAAATCGTCTATGGCATTGCTTGGGTCATGGCAAAAACAATGCGCCTTTCGGGAGCAGAAAGCCTTTCAGCAGCAGGCAACATTTTTTTAGGGCAGACCGAAGCCCCCCTTTTAGTGCGCCCTTTCATACCCAAGATGACCGAATCGGAACTTATGTGCCTGATGACGGGCGGCATGGCGACGATTGCAGGGGGCGTGATGGCGGCGTATGTCGCTTTTTTGGGAGGTGATAGTGATGCCGAGCGTGCGCGTTTTGCGGCGCATTTGCTTAGTGCCTCTATTATGAACGCGCCTGCGGGTATTGTGATGGCGAAAATATTGCTGCCCGAAGCGAACAAGGAACTAACTGATAGCGAATTGAAAGTAAATAAAGAAAGTTTGGGCGCAAACTTGATAGATGCGATGTCGAATGGAGCGGCAGATGGGCTAAAATTAGCCCTCAATATAGGGGGCATGTTGTTGGCTTTTATCGGGGTGATTGCCCTTCTAAACTATCTTTTTCAGATGATAGGCGATTGGTTTAGCCTCAACGCGCTTATCGCCGAAAGCACCAACGGCATTTTTCAAAATCTTTCGTTTGAGTACATTTTAGGACAACTTTTCCGCCCTGCCGCCTTTGCCATGGGCGTAGAGTGGCAAGATACCCTGCAAGTAGGCAGCCTTTTGGGGCAAAAAACTGCCATCAACGAATTTATCGCCTATAATAGCTTAGGTGAAATGAAAACCGCCAGCACCATCTCACCCAAATCGATTATCATTGCCACATACGCCCTTTGTGGTTTTTCTAATTTTAGCTCGATTGCTATTCAAATTGGGGGCATTGGCGGCATGGCACCCAACCAGCAAGCAACTCTCTCGCGTTTGGGATTCAAAGCCCTTTTAGCCGCTACCTTAGCCTGTATGATGACAGCCACGATTGCAGGCGCAATTTTGTCTTTCAGTTTGTAGAAAAAGGCATTTTTGTTTGTGTCTTGTAAGCATTTTTTCATAAAAACAGCCTTGTCTGTGTATTTTTCGGATTCTCTTTCTTATCTTTGCCTTGACCCTTTTTGTGGCAGGCTGCATTTCTGATAAGAAAACCTTTTTACTATGATTTTTTCTACCCCTTTCTTTTGGCGCGTTTTCTATGTTTCGATTTTTTTTCTCTGTCTGAAAGGCAGTGTTTCTCTTTTTGCCCAGCCGCAGTTTTTTACCGCTGACGGGCAAAAACTAACCGTAGAGATGTGTTTGGAAGCTGCCGCCAAAAGACAACAAGAAGGCGATTTTAGAGGAGCAAGCGATTTTCTCAATAAAGCCGCCCTGATTCATTGGGAAAAAAAGGAATATGCCCCTGCCATTCAGCACTTCAAAAAATCGCTCGATTTAAACCAAAAAGTAGATAACCAAACAGGCATTGCAGGCATTTATAGCAACATGGGAACTATCTACGCCGATTTGGAAAAATACGACTCTGCCCATTTTTATTTCGATAAAAGCCTCAAAATCAGACGAAAAGGAGCTGCCAAGCAAACCCTTATTTCCTCGCTTATCAATTCTTCGGTCGTTTTGAACAACCTCAAACGCCACAATGAAGCTGCCGCCCTTCTAACCGAAGCCTTAGATTTGGCAAAGGAAACCAATGATGTAGAGCAAATGAAAAGCTGTTATGGCATGCTTGCCGAAACCTACGAAAAGGCGGGCGATTCGGAAAAAACACGCTACTACTTCGATATGTATCGCGGTTTTCACGAACTTTCACAGCGCAAAAAAATAGAAAGCGTAAAAGAACAAGCCGAACAAGAACGCCTACGAGCCGCCCTTTTAGAAGCCGAAAAAGAGAAAGCCGATTTGATGGTAATTTTAAAAGAAGCCGAAATCAAGAAGGAAAAACAAAAAGTAGCCGCCAAAGATGATGCCCTTTCGCGTTTAGAGGCAAATTATTCGAAACAAGAGCTTGCCATGCGCGTTTTAGAACAAGAAACCGAACTCAAAGATGCCAAATTTGCAAAACAGCAGGCTGAAAATGAGCAACAAATTGCCCGACAAAGGCTATGGATTTTGGGAACAAGTGCCGTTTTGATTTTGGTAGTGATAGCCTCCTTTTTTGTCTATCGCAGCAAACAGCAAAAGAAAGCCGCCAACTTCGTTTTGAAACAAAAGAATCAAGAAATTAGCCTTCAACAGCGTGAAATTCTCTCCCAAAATCGCAAATTGGCGATAGCCTTAGATGAAATTGAGCATAAAAATCGCGACATTACCGCCAGCATCACCTATGCCAAGCGCATACAAGAAGCCATGCTACCGACGGTAGCCGACATTCGCGCCGTTCTGCCCGAAAGTTTTGTGTTTTTCCGCCCACGCGACCTTGTTTCGGGCGATTTCTATTTTTTCCACCATTTACAGGACAAGGAAGGAAACGAAAAGACCATCTTAGCCGCCGTCGACTGCACAGGGCATGGCGTGCCGGGGGCGTTTATGTCTATGATAGGAAATGAAATTTTGAGTAGGGTTGTAAAGGAGCGCAAGATTGTAGAGCCTGCCAAAATCCTGACTCAACTCAATAAGGGGATTCAAAATGCTTTGCACCAGAATCAGACCCAAAATAGAGATGGCATGGACTTGGCGTTGGTCGTCCTCGACAAAAAAGCCCAAACCCTAACCTTTGCAGGTGCGAAAAATCCGCTCTACTACTTTCAAAACGGCAACTTAGAAGTCTTGAAGGGCGATAAAATGCCTATCGGGGGCGACGCACGTGAGCATCAAAGCGAATTTAGCCAGACCCAAATTTCTATCGCAAGCCCCACTACTTTTTACCTCTTTTCAGATGGTTTTCAAGACCAATTTGGTGGCGAATTGGGCAAAAAATATATGACAGGCAATTTTAAAAAGCTCCTCACCAAAATTCACACCGAAGATTTTGACACCCAAGCCCGTATTTTAGAAACCGAACTCCAAAATTGGCGCGGTCTGAAACACAACCAAGTTGATGATATTTTAGTTATGGGAGTAAAAGTTTAGCTCTGTGAAAAAGGAAGATTTGGACACTACTACCGAAAAAAAAGCGCGATGGACTGCGCTCGCCCCCCTTTTTAGTGCGTATTTGCAAAGTTGGTTTGCAAAAAATAAGCGCGATTTGCCTTGGCGCAAGACGCAAGACCCCTATAAAATTTGGCTTTCCGAAATCATTTTACAGCAGACGCGCGTAGTGCAGGGGCTGCCTTATTATGAAAAATTTGTCGCCGCCTTTCCCACTGTTTCCGATTTAGCCGCCGCCGAAGAGCAGCAAGTTTTGCGCCTTTGGCAGGGTTTGGGCTATTACTCGCGTGCGCGAAATTTACACCAAACGGCAAAGTTTATCGCCCAAGAACTTGGTGGCATTTTCCCCCAAAACTACGAATCGCTTTTGGCACTCAAAGGTGTGGGTACTTATACGGCGGCTGCCATTGCTTCCTTTGCCTTCGATGAAAAAGTAGCCGTCTTAGATGGGAATGTTTTTCGTGTGGTGTCGCGTTTTTTGGGAATTGAGGAGGATATTGCCAGCCCCAAAGCGAAAAAAATCTTTACCCTTGCCGCCCAAACGCTACTCGAAGGAGCGGTTTTTGAAAAAAAAGGGAGCTATTCGGTTCATAATCAGGCGATTATGGAGTTTGGCGCACTGCACTGCACGCCGCTTTCGCCCGCTTGTCAAAATTGCGGCTTGCAGACAAATTGTTATGCCTTTCAAGAAAAAAAACAGCACTTGCTACCCCTAAAAATCAAGAAAACAAAAATCAAGACACAGTATTTCCACTATTTGGTGTTTAAATGTCAGAGCCAAATGCTTTGCAAATTGCGCCAAGAAAACGACATTTGGCAGGGCTTACACGATTTTGTGCTAATTGAAAGCCAAGACGATTTCATCAATTCGGATAATTTTACCGCGCAAATCGTACAAAGACTACCCGAATCTCTACAAACTGCCTGCTCTGCCCTTTTGAATACGGCGCAAATACGCTATCCTACCCAAACTTACAAGCATCAACTTACACATCGTACCCTTTGGGTTCGCTTTTACGAAATAGAAATTGAGGCAGAAATAAATACAGAAGCTCCTTATTTTTGGGCTTCGCTCGAAGTGTTGGAAAGATTGCCCAAACCAATTTTGATAGAAAACTATTTAAAAACGCGAAGTCATAAACTTTTCTAATCCGTTCTCACACAAAAAGCTGCCCTTTGGGGGCAGCCTTTCCTTTATATCGTGAAAAAGAGGTAAAGGACAAACTTTTCTTTCTACCTACTTTTAGGATACTTTTTTCGCGCTTATCTGCGGAAGCCTAAGACGGCTGCTCCACAGTAGCTCTGCGAATCTTGGAAAGTGAAGCTAAGGTAGTAGATACCTGTTGCGTTGCACTTGTAAGTCCAGCCATCATAAAATTTGTTGTTGTAATAGCTTGACGTAAGTTGAGCGCGTTTCGCATCATAAAGGGTTGCGACTAAGCCACGTGCGCCGCCATCTTTGCCCGCCATGCGGAGCATATAGTTGGTATCCTTGCTAAACACGCAAGTATATTCAATTTTCTTGCGCTGCCCATCTTTTCCGTCTATGCGGTAGCTTTTGACGAAAGTATAGCCGGGCGCGAGCTGGCGGAGGGCTAAGTTGGTATACAACTCGGCATTACATTGGGCTTGCGCATTTTGCGAAGCAAAAGCTACCAAAAAGAGGGCGCAGAATAAGACAAACAAATGTTTCATATAACGAATATTTTTCTGACGATTAGAAAAGAAATAGGAATTAGGATTTTATAGAAAAGTCTGTTGAAATCAACAAAAGAAAAGCTCTATTCAACCGTTCGTTACTTAATGAGCTTATCGCGGATAGATTGTACCAAGCTGGCAATTTTATCTACATCTTGGTCTGTAATCGTAACCACCGTTTCATTCGTATCAGTCATTACAATTTCATTGCCAATTAGTTCCATTTTGGGCTGTCCCACCTTAATATTGATGGTAACATTATCGTAGGCACGTTTCAATTCTTCCATATCGGCGATAAAACCGCTGAAATTTTGTTTGCTACGATACACTTTCAATACCTGCAAAATCTTGTCCAAAACGATTTTTTGCTCTCCAATTTTTTCTTTGAGCTTCTCATTTTTGCTTTCCTTATAGACCAAAGTGGTGAGGTAGTTAGCTTCCAACCAGCCACCTGTCAGGATAAGAATACTCAAATACTCGCGTTTCTGACGGTTTAGTTCGTTGTTAATTTTCTCGAAATTGCTTGTAGTTTGTTGTAGGAGCGAATCTAAGTTGCCGTTGTTTTGCATCAATTTTCTGATGGTGCTATAATCAAAAAATTCACCGATACGCAAGCCATCTGCCAATTTTTTAACAGCATTGAGGTAGTTGAGTGCATCTTGGTTTTTGTCGTAGATGTTGGCATAGCCCAAATCTGTACTATAAATGCCCAAGTTCAACGCCATTTTATAGTTGTTGGTGTATTGGTCTACCGATTCGGAATTGTTCAAAGCGTCGCGGTGGTAGCTGGTGCCAATTTCTTTGATAAGATAAGAAACCTCCAAAGGCGAAGGAATAGACTGAATGATGTCGGTGATAACTTCGGGACGCATCTCTGCACCTGCCATATCGGTAGAATCACCTGTTTGCGTTTCGGCATTGGCATCAGGATTTGTATTTTCGCTGCCCTGATTGTTGTTGGGGCTTGAGCCGTCGCACGCCCATAAACCCAAAGCGAGTAACAATACAAGCCCGTGCTTGTATAACTTTGCACTTAGTTGGTAAAATTTCATACAATTCATAGTATAGTTAGGATATAAAATTAGGAAGCGGTTGAGGAAAAGCCCCGTAAAGGCAAAAAGAAAGAAGCACAAACTTACACTTTTTTTATGAGGTTTGAAAAAAGTTTTGCCCCCCTTAGCATATCGAGAGGCAGGGCATTACTTCTTTTTCTTTTTGAAAAAGGAAGGCAGCGCACCTAATAGGGAAAAAGCTTTCTTCAAGACTTCAAAATAGAGCGTAAGATACAACAAAAACGACATAAGCCAAATCACCGAAAGATTGAACGCTAAGGTATTGTATAAGTTGCCTGCAAAATGCTTTCTGGGTGCAAAGAAATGGGTACGGTAGTCCCACCAACCGCGCACGTGAGCGGGCAGGTAGAAAATAGGGTCTGTTTGTTGTACTAAGGCATCTACCCCTTCAACATAACGGTCTTTAATCATCTCATTTTTCACCTGTGAAGCCAATGCGTCGTTGTGGAAACTATTTTGCATGGCATTGACATCGAGCTTATTATCGGGATTTTGCTCCAAAACATTGACGATACTATCCTTCGTTTCGGTAGCACGCACAAAAGCCGAATTGTAGTCTTGTTTTCGGATTTGCTCCAAAACGGCTTTGAAAAGTTCGCCTGTTTTTTCATCAATATCCACTTCCGACAAGGCTTTTTCGAGGTCTAATTTGCCTTCGGAATATTCTTTAATCAGGTTAGAAACGCCCTCACTCTTGACTTCATACGCAATCAGAGCTAAATCCTTTTGGATAAGTGCCGTAATAGAGTCGTTCTGCGGATTTTTCTTGTGCGTAATCACGCGGTCGATGATTTCTTGTAACTTGGGTATCCAAAAATTCATACGGTGGCTATTCCTACTAATTTCCATCTCTACTTCAAAGAAATGTTTTTCGTAAGGATTGCTCTTAAATTGTTCTACCGCAATGGCTTCATACGCCCAGCGCGAAGCCATGATATCAGCAATAACGGGGACGCGCCCTTTTTCTACGATAGAATTATTGAGCTGGTCGAAACGGAAAATTGCACCGCTTAAAATCATCTGTGGAATAAGCAAGAGCGGAATGATGATATAAACCGTAACGGCAGAATTGAAGGAAGCCGAAATATTAAGCCCCAACATATTGGCAAAGCAAGAAACCGTAAATAAGACGACCCAATAGACAAAATACATACCCTGCACTTCCAAGATAAAATTGCCGATAAGGGCAAAAGAAAGCGTTTGGATAGCAGAAAGCGAAAAAAGTATCGTGATTTTAGAAAAAAGATAACTGCCCCTACTCAAATTGAGGAAAGACTCTCTTTTCTGAATCTTTCTATCGCGTATAATTTCTTCGGCACTGACGGTAAGCCCCATAAAGAGCGCGACAATGATAGCGATAAGAATGTAGGCAGGCACGTTGTCATTGTAGCGGAAAATGTATTCGTCTATGCCTTTTGCATTTTTGAAGCGCACCACTAAGGCAAGCAAAAGTGCCAAAAGCGGAGCTTCCAATAAGTTGATTGCCAAATATTGCCTATTGCTGATTTTAGACAAGAAATCGCGAATCGTAAAAATAACCGTCTGCTGTAGCTTTGAAGGAATATTCAAGCTATTAGGTGGCGTTTCTTTTACCGTTTCTATGGGTTCGATTTTATGCGTTTGCTTGTATAAATCGTTCCATTCGGGCGGCGTAATTTTGCGTTTGTTGGTGTATTCGCCATATTCATTCACTACTCGCGCCTCTATGATATTGAAAAGCAGTTCTGGCTGCACCGTACCACAGGTAGGACACTGCCCCTCGTCGCTTCCCACTTGGTTGGTGGCGCGTTTGAAATAAGTGATTGCATCTACAGGGTTGCCGTAAAAAATGGGGTAGCCTCCCGTATCGAGCAAAATCATTTTGTCAAACATCTTATAGATGTCGGAAGAAGGCTGATGTATGACAACAAAGATGAGTTTGCCTTTCAAAGACAATTCTTTTAGCAAGTCGATGACATTTTCCGAGTCGCGCGAAGAAAGCCCCGAAGTAGGCTCATCTACAAACATAATCGCAGGCTCACGAATTAGTTCGAGGGCAATATTGAGGCGTTTGCGCTGCCCCCCACTAATCATCTTATTGAGAACGTTGCCTACCTGAATGTGTGAAATTCTATCCAGACCCAAACTCGCTAATACGTCCATGACGCGCTCATGCAGTTCCTTTTCGGGCATGTCTTTGAAGCAGAGTTTGGCATTGTAATAGAGGTTTTGATAAACTGTTAGTTCTTCTATAAGTAAGTCGTCTTGGGCAATATAGCCGATAACGCCTTCTATTTTATCTTTTTCTTTGTGAATATTGAAGCCATTGATAAGCACTTCGCCCTTGTAGGGTTCTTCCAAACCCGCCAAGACGTTGAGCAGGGTAGTCTTTCCTGCCCCACTTGCCCCCATGATGCTGATGAGCTTGCCCGGTCCTTCGGCAAAGTTGATATCGCGCAGACCGATTGTGCCGTCTGGAAAGCGAAATTCTAAGTGATTGACCGCAAAAGAGATGCGATTTTTAATTTCGGTATCATTGAAGCGCGTAACCAAATCGCTGTAATAAAGGGGCGCACCCTTTGGCGTTTTGATGACACTGCCATGCGAAAAAAGTAAGATGCCGTTGCGCTTAACAAGCTGCCCATTGAGATAAATATCATCATTGCCCAAGTAGCGCATGAAATAAAGTTCCACACTCTTGACGCGAATAAAGATAATCTCTCCATCTAAATACCCTGAATCGAGGTAGCGTTTTTTGCTCCCTTCGGGCGGACGCTCTTCGTCAAAGACGAGGTAGAGTTCGGAATCCTCCATTTCTGCCGAAGTCTTGCTCTTGACAAAACTCTCTATCAGGGGATACTCTTCTTTGGGAATGTTGAAGACTTTGGAAACAGTATCGATTATCTCCATGCGCTGCTTGCTGAAATTGCCGTCAGTAACAAGCATTTCAAGCAACTTGAAAAGGATAATGACCTTTTGTTTCTGGTCTAAAGTCTTATTGATTTCTTTACAAATCTTGAGCGTCTTGACCGACTCTAAGACATTGACATTCCGACTCTTTTTCTCTTTTTCGCCCTCCTTATCTTTTTTAGAAGCGACCTCGACCCCATACTTAGCATAATGGTCATAGAGTTGCACGTATTCGGAAACGGTCTGCTTATCGAGTTCTTTTTCAAAAAAACCGATTACAAATTCACGTTCTGCTTCCGATACGCCCACATCTTGTTTCGAAATAATGGCAAATAGCTGGGTAAGGGCTTTGAGTATGTCTTCACTCATAGTTTAGGGCAGCTTAAAAAGATGTTGATTGAGCAAACAAAAGAAAAAGAATAGGCGGGGCTTAGGCAAGCCCACACCCCATTGCTGGTACAAATGATTTGATAGACCGTTTTCTATAAAAACTATCACAGAAAGCCGTACAAGGTTTGGAAAGCGAAAAGCCAAAAAAAGCAATCTTTCTTTGTGCCTACGACTTTCATATCCAAAACAAGCAAGGGTAAAGATAAGAGTTGAGGCTTTACTTTTCGGATTTTTTCGATAAAAAACCGCTATTGGCGCATCAAACCCTTTCTATGTACTATCAAAAAACTTAGACCTACCGACCTATTTGTTCGAAACGGGCTTAATAAGTTTCAAACTTGAAAGGGATTTCTACAAGTTCGGAAAACTCCTCCCCTGCTTCTTCCATATCCTCGTCGTCTTCGTGGAAGTACCAAATCACCGACGTACCCTCGATGCTTTCGAGCTTGGAGAGAATGTCCAAAATCAGTTTAGAAGAAGCCGTATTGAAGTACTCGAGCTTGAACATAAAAGGTGTTTCAGGCTTAGGGTCTTTTTCATACTCGGCTAACCATTCCAAAAGTGGTGCGTAAAACTCAGCTGCATCTTCGGGCAGCGAGCGTCCCGACACTTCAAAGAGGCTGCGTTCTTTGTCTAATACTACTTTTGGGGTATCTTCAGTGCCGTCGATAGTAAGTGGCTGCATATCAGTTTGGAGTTAGAGTTGTTGTATGTTATGATAAAACAAACGATACGAAGTAAATCGTGATGCTGCAAAAGGCAAAGATAGGGCAAAGATACGGCAAAGCGCGTAAGTAAGGGTAGTTTTTCGCGCTTTTTTGCCTTCTTCGAGTCTTAAAACTTGAAAAGAGGGCGTTCTTTACTTATTAACCGTAATGCGTAGGGAAAAGAAAGAGAGTTCTTGGTTGATGGTTTCAAAATCGAAGCGCAATTTGTTGCCCGACTTTCGCGCCATATCCACAAAGCCCAACCCTGCGCCGCCTTTTTCGGTTAGCTCACCCGGATTGGTCTTGATGATGCGCTTGTATTCTTCTTTGAGTTGCCCTTCGTCCATGGCATTGATGCGCTCGATGCGGTCTTGCAAGTTTGCGACCTCACGTGTAAAGAGCGGATTGCCCGAAGTGATGTAGTAGGCATGTTCGGCTTTCCCAAGCATGAAAATCGCGCTATTCTTACCATAGATTTCCTCTTGGTAACTTTGTGAGTGCTTGCAAATATTTTGCAGTGCCTCTACCATAATATTAAAAACTTTGCGCTTAATGCTTGAACTTTCTCCGTAAGAATCCATGTTTCGCTCCGCCATTGCCAAGATAGATTTGGTAATCTCTTGGTTGAACTCCCCTTCATAGACCAGAAGGATATTCTGCTTGAGCATGATTCTATGGAGGTCATAGATGTACTTCATACGCTTAGGAATTTATCGTGCTTACTGTTTTGGGCAATTTGAAAGAGTGGCATCAGGGTTTGAAATTAAGTTTTTTTTTGGAAAGTCCCAACTTTTAGACTTAAAATTTGATACCGATGAGCAAAATATCGTCTATTTGTTTCCTACTACCACGCCACTGCTGGAATTTAAGGTCTATCAGACGCTCCATTTCGGGCATTTCTACGTGATAATTTTGGCGCAAGACCTCTCGCAGACGACTGGGCGAAAACTTGCGTCCGTCTGTGCCGCCAAATTGGTCGGTGAGTCCGTCGGAAAAGAGGTATATAGAATCGCCCTCTTCGATGCGGAAGCGGTGATTGGCAAAGTAGGTGCGCGTTTTGTATAAACTGCCGCCACCGATTGGGAACTTATCGCCTTTGATTTCATTTAGCTCGCCTGTGGCTTGCAAGTGGAAAAGTGGGCGGTGCGCTCCTGCATATTCTACAAAACGGTTTTCGGTATTGATGCGACAAAGGGCGATGTCCATACCATCTTTGGTATTGCCTTCTACGTCTTGTCGCAATGTTTTGGTTACGCCGTCATTTAGCAAATCTAATACCTTACCTGCCTCCAAATGATTTTCCTTAGCGGCATTAAGAATCCCATTGAGGATAAAATATCCGACCAAAGAAATTAAGGCACCGGGTACGCCATGCCCTGTACAATCGACGGCGGCGATATAAATATCGTTGCCCTTTTGTAGATACCAAGGGAAGTCGCCACTGACGACATCGCGCGGTTTGTAATAAATGAACGAATTGGGGAAGATGCTCTGAATATGGCGGCTTTCGGGCAAAATTGCACCCTGAATACGACGCGCATAGTTGATACTTTCCGAAATTTTCTTGTTGGTATCCCGAATTTCAAGTTCGGCTTTTTTGCGTTCTGTGATGTCGTGCGCCACTAAAAGCACCGATTCGAGTTCTTTTTGGTCGTTAAATTCGGGAATGGCGTTCATTTGCATAATCCTATCGCCTACCGAAGAAGATAGCTCTATTTCGCGGCTGATTTTGGTGCGACGTTTGGTTACGCTAATCATAATTTCGCGCCATTTTTCTACAATATCTTCCTGAATATCAAGCTCTTGTAGCGGCTGATTGATAATACCTTCGGGTTCTAAACCTGTGAGCATCTTGATGGTAGGATTGACGTAAAAAACCGTACCTTCGGGCGTGAGGCGCATAATTAAGTCAGGCGAATTTTCAGATAACGACTGCATCTGACCACGCATACGGGCTTCTTTTTCGGCACGCCTGCGCTCGGTGATGTCGCGCGTATTGACGACAAGCCCACGCACAGCTTGGTCGCTCAAACGGTTTGTGCCTGTGGCTTCGAGCCAAACAGTTTCGCCGTCCTTTTTGCGATATTCGAGCTGTATAGTAGCCGTTTCGTCTGGATTTTCCAACAATTTTTCAAACATATCCGAAAATACCTCGCGGCTTTCAGGCAATACGTTTTCTATGTCGCTGATACCGATAATTTCCGACTGCTCGTATCCTAAGATGGTTTCTACCGAAGGACTGATGTAGCGAACTTTGCCGTTCTTTTCGTAGATGGTAATAACCTCCGAAGCGTTTTCGAGCAAGACCTGCATACGCTTTTGTGTGCGATTTACCTCCTGAATCTGCTCTTCCAAACGGGTATTGGTGCGTTTTAGCTCCTCTTGGGTCGCCTCCATTTCTTCCGCATTTTGTCGCAATACCTCTTGTTGTAATTGCAACTCCTCGCCCATCTGCTGGGATTCTTGCAGCAAAAGGCGCGTTCTTTCGTTAATTTTGATATTGAAAATGGTGCGGGCAATGATAAGACTTGTTTCCTCTACAAAGCGCACTTGGGTAGGCGAAAAAGGCTCGAAGGCGGCAAATTCTAACACGCCATAGACTTTGTCTTCGGTAATCAGTGGCACAAGCAAAAGGCACTTGGGTTTTTTGTCGCCTAAAAGCCCTGATGTAATAGAAAAATAATCGTCTGGAATTTCGGTGCGAAGTATGGTGTCCTGCTCTATGGCTGCCTGCCCTACCAGCCCCTGCCCAAACCTAAATTTTTTCTGCAAATACTTGCGCTTGTGATAGGCGTAGCTCGCCATAAGGACGATTTCTTTGTCAAATTCGTCTTCTTCCACGACATAAAACGCGCCTTGTATCGCATTGATTTTTTCGCAAATAAAAGCGACCACCTTTTCACTCAAAAGCTCAATAGACTGCGAATCGCGCAAAACCTGTCCAATTTCGGCGATACCTGACACAATCCAAGTGCGCTCTTTTTCGCGCTTGTCGGATTCTTGAATGTTGTCGCGCATCGAAATAAGGGCAGTCCCTAAGATGTCGTTTTGGCTCATGGGGGTAAATTGCGCATCATATTTTCCCTCCCCAATGGTATAGGCAAATTCGGCGGTACGTTTGAGTGCTTGCACCAAATTATTCACTGCCACAGCCATTTCGCCAATTTCGTCGTTCGTAACCTTTTCTACCCTACGCGGAAGCTCTCCTTTGGCAATGATATTGAGGATATTTTTTAGCTTATTGAGCGGTTCGGTGAGGTAATAGGAAAAAATACGCGCCAAGCCGCCTGCAATCAGTACGATAATCGCACCAATGATAGAGAAATTGACAAGTAAGCCGCCTAAATCAGCATTAAGTTCGTCTTCGTCTATTTTCGTTTCTACCGCCCATTCGAGCGCGTCTAAATACGTCCAAGCGGAAAGAACCGACTTCCCTTTGTAGTCTAAGACCAAATCCAAGCCTTCTTGTTTGGTTTGAATAGCTCGCTGCACCCCTTCGGAATTAGCAGAACCCAAGACTCGCGCCGCCACCAAAGGCTGCACTGCCCCTTTGCTATGACGGGGTTCGTTGAGAAAGACAAAGGACTGTCCTGTCGCTACACGCCTTGCCAAAACAATCTCACCTGTCTGCCCTAAGCCAATGTTTTCATTCGTTAGGGCGTAGATATTTTGCATATCATATTCTATCAAAAGATAGCCTATCAAGCGGTGTTCGGCATTTTTGATGGGCATTAGTACATCGAGGAGTGCCACTTCATTGCGTTTGAAGGGTTCGCCGTAAGCAATTTTTTCGTTGGCATTTTGAATCAGGATTTGATAAGGGTCATGATTTTTGCCAAAGGAAAGCAAATCGTTGGTAGGATTCGATTGGTATAAAAACTTGCCTGCATTGTCTAAAAGTACAATATTGGGGTAGCCGTAGGAGCGTGCAAAAAGTGGGAGCGATTCGCCTAAAAGGTCTTGCATCTGCCCTTTGAGGGAGTCTAAGGTGGTATTTTGTTGTGTCAGCAGGAGTGCCTTTGTGATGGCGGGCGATTGGCTAATAAGCCCTAAGTTGGTTTCTACCTGCCTGAAAAGGTCTTGAATTTGGTCGGCTTTCAGGCGATTGATAATCTGCAAATTTTCACGATAGCGTTCTTCTACGGCATATTTTCCGCTATTATAAGAAACCAAACTCATGGCAATAGCAGCCAAGACCACAACTAAGAGCAGCAGCGTCGTGATTTTTGTACTAATCCCTATTTTGAAATCATTTTCTATCATAATCGCTTCGATTCAGGCGTACCTAAAAAAGAAAGAGGTACTTGTAGGAAGTAGGGTAAGCAGTAGAGCAGCGCAAGTGAAAAGACGAAGCCCAAATTACGAAAAACTTTTGAATGCACAATTTTTTTTGTGAAGGAATGTAAAAAAAAGCGGATTCGAAAAGACCAAAGCCACTTCTCTGCCGATTTAAGGCTCATTTCCTTCTATAAGCATCGCACAGACCGACTGCACCAAGCTAAGTTGGGTAGGCGAAAAGGCATTGAAAGCTGCAATTTCTACTACCCCTTTAAGGGCATTTTGTCTGTTTTTAAAAGGCACTAAGAGCAACTGCGAAGGCGTGCTTGCGCCTAAACCCGATACAATTTGGATATAGCCCTGCGGAATATCCTTGATTTGCCAAATCTTGCCCTCTTTGGCTGCCTGCCCTGCCAAACCTTCGCCGTATTCATAGACAAGAGTCTGACTATCAGGAAGATGATAGGCGTAGCTGGCGACCATTTCTATAAACCTACGTTCTTGCTCCTGCCGTGCTAAAAACAAAGCCCCTGCGGAGGCTTGCAGGTAACTGCAAATGCGCCCTAAGGCTAATTCGTATTTTTCCGTCTGCGTTTCTATTTGGGCAAGCATCTCTTGGGTTTGTTTGAGAAAACGCTCGTCGCGCTCCTCTTCCTGACTTTGTACTACTTGCGCTTCATTTTTTTTAGCATCAATGTACCTATCTACATAGATGACTTCGGCTTTCTGTTCGCGCTTCTGCCATTGTAGAAAAAGCACAATCATCACAATCAGACCCAAAAAAAGGGTAGCCAAGATGATAAGCACCAGACGGAAGACACTTTCGGTAGGAAGATTGCCTTCTACCAACTTAAAGAGTGGGAAGGCGATAAAAAGTGTGGCTGCTACATAGAGCAACATTGCCAGACCAGACCAAATGCGGAGTTGTAGGAGTTGTTTTATCATGAGCGGTAGGCTTTATCTAATTGAAGTATAAAGTCTATGATTTCGTCGGAGGTAAGCACGTAGTCGATTTTTGTGGCGGCTAAGGCAGAAGTGGGCATTGCATTAATCATGCTATCTTCGGGGTCTTGTACGATAGTGAGTCCGTTGCGCTCTTTGATTTTGCGCATACCCAAAGCACCGTCTTTGTTTGCACCTGAATAGAGAATCCCGATAAGTTTGTCGCGATAAGTATAGGCGGCAGAATCGAAGGTAATATCAATGGAGGGGCGTGAATTATTGACCAAATCTTCGGTACTAAGCGAGATGGAGTTGCCGAGTTCTATTGCCATGTGGTAGTTGGCAGGTGCCAGATAAACTGCGCCACGCTTGATACTTTCCTTATCGTGCGGCTCTGAAATTTCTTTCTGACTCTTAATCGCTAAGGCTTCTACAAAGCCATGACGGACGTGTTTGAGGCGATGCAGAGCTAAAAAAATCGGCAGGGGAAAGTCTTTCGGAATAGCTGCCAAGAGCTGCGTGATAGGTTGGAAACTACCCGCAGAGCCGCCAATGACGATTGCTCGATACTGTTTGCCTATGTCATATTTTTTGGTCATGGGTAGGAAATTAGTTTGCTTTGAGGAGAAAAGAGAAAGAAAAAAATGGTAGCAATCGTCTGATTTCTAATCTTTAATCTTTTTGTAGATTTTCTCTTCATTATTGACCACGATGAATTTATGCGCAATATCACACCAAATCAAAGACTCCTTCGAGCCAATGGCTAAGTAGCCATATTTGAACAAAGACTCGTGAATTTTGTGTAGCACCTGATTTTGTAGGGTCTGATTGAAATAAATCATGACGTTGCGGCACAAGACCAAATCAAATTTGGAGAAGACACTACCCAAGACTAAGTCGTGCTTGCGGAAGGATACATTTTGCAACAAACGGCTGTGCATGACGGCTTCGCCACCGATTTCGTCGTAGTAGTTTTCTAAGGCGTGTTTGCCCTGATAGCGTTGGTAGTTTTTGCGATGCACTTCTATATTTTTCATAGAATAACGCGCCTCTTTTGCCTTAGCGATGATGCTTCTATCGATGTCGGTCGCGACGATTTTAGCCTTATCCAGAATCCCCATTTCGTCTAACACTATCGCCATCGAAACGACTTCTTCGCCCGAAGAGCAGCCCGCATGCCAGATGCTAATCTTGTCGTGATTGAGCATGATGTTGGGTATGATGTGTTCTTTGAGGACGCGCCAAAAGGTGGGGTCGCGAAACATCTCGGTTACATTGACGGTGAGTTCAGATACAAACTCTTCGTAGAAGCCCTCGCGCGAATCGAGCAGGGCAATAAGTTCATCTACCGATTTGAGCTTGTAGAGGTCTAAGATACGCTTAATACGACGGCGAAAAGACGACATGGCGTAGTCTTTGAAATCGTAGCTAAAACGCTCGCTGATAAATTGGGTCAGTTTCCGAAGTTCGGCAATTTCTATATCCGACATATAACTATCTGGAAGAAGCAAGATGAGCAAAAGATTTTAAAGCAAAGAAAGCACAAAAGAGAGGCAGAGCCGCAAAAGTGTTCCCAAAATAAGGCGAAGTTTTCAATTCTGCAAATCCTTTTCGCACTCGAAGGCGATTTGGGACAAGAATTAGCCCAAAAGTAAGATAAAAATTTCGTTTTTCGATAAAAACCAAAGGTAGGGGGGTGAATAAAACCAACGATTGAAGCCCCTACCCCACCATAATATGCGCATTGGGGTAGCGATAGGAATTGCTCACTACCGAATTGCTAAGGGCAAAGGCTAAGGTCAGCGTCCCGACGCGCCCCAGATACATCGAGCAAATGATAATTACTTTCCCCATAGCAGAGAGTTCGCCCGTCAGGTTCATGCTCAAACCCACTGTGGCAAAGGCAGAAACCTGCTCGAAGAAAATTTTGAGCATAAACTTCGTATCCTGCGGATTCGAGGGCGTTTCGGTGAGCATCAGCAGCAAAATAGAAACGAAATTGTAGGCTACCGCAAAGATAAAAATGGCAAAGGCTTTTCTGACCAGTTCCTCCGAAATGGTGCGCTTGCCAATGACTAAGTTTTCTTGGCGGCGGATAGTAGAAATAGCGGCGACAAACAAAATCACGCCTGTTGCTAATTTAATGCCCCCAGCGGTAGAGCCTGACGCGCCTCCCACAAACATTAGAAAGATAAAAATGAGCAAGGTAGAAGGTTCTAAGACTTCAAAATCTACGGAATTGAAACCCGCAGTACGGGTAACTGCCGACTGAAACAGTGCCGTTACAAAGGCTTCAATCACTGTCCTATCCGTTAGTTTATCAAATTCTAAAAGCATAAATGCTACTGTCCCGATGGCTAATAGCCCCATTTGGGAATATAGGTTTATTTTAGAACTAATCCCCAATTTTTTCCAAGGGTTCTTCAAGCGGTCTTTGATGTTTTTGATAGAAAAAATCTCCTCGATGGAAGTATAGCCCAGTCCGCCAAAAAGAATTATCACAACCAAGACAAAGTGCAGCAAATACATGCGATGGGTCTGAAAAACAGTGTCATTCATACCCCCTGAAAAAAGGCTAAAACCAGCATTACAAAAGGCAGAAATGGAGTGAAAAATAGAAAAATAGACCTTTTCGCCCCAAGTTTTGAAGGCGTACTCTGCCATTAACTCTTCGTCCCAACTAAAATAAATCAGCACCGCCCCGATAGCCTCTATGCCCAAAGTGATAAAGATAATTTTGCGCAAAAGCGAAGTAGTAGAAACCAGTGTTTCGCTATTGAGGTAGTCTTGTATGATAAGTTGGTGCTTCAAACCTACCCCCTTAGAAAGAAAAGTGGCGAAGAAAGTGGCAAAAGAAACCAAGCCAATACCGCCTAATTGTATCAAAAAAAGTATCACTAATTGCCCTTTGAAGGTGAAATCTGTGGGCGTATCTAACACAATAAGCCCCGTAACGCAGGAAGCACTCGTAGAGGTAAAGAGCGCGTCTAAAAAGCTAATGCCCCCCTCTACATTCGTCATGGTAGGCAGCATAAGCAAGCCCGCTCCCCCCAGAATTAGAAAGATAAAACTAAGTAAAAAAGTAGTAGAAGGCTTGAAATTGATTTCCGAAAGGCGCGTCGTTCCCTTTGTAATGACTGTTCCGATAAGCAGCAGGGCAACCAAACTAACGGCATGTTGGTAGGATAGCGCAGGGCGTTTTACCGCCAGCCATTCCAAAAATAAGAACAAGAGTTTGGTATCAAAGAGCAAATTTATGATGCCATGCCCCAAGATACCTCCCATCAGTAGCCCTTCTAAGGGAGTACGTCGCAAATAAGCCCGCCAATTACGGTCGTAAAAGACGTTGATGCCATAGATGACCACAAAAAGGGCGAAAATGGCATCAAAAGCGCGAAAAATAAACGCCTCTTCACTCACCGAAAGGTGAAACCCATAGCGAAAAAAAAGCAAAACCGTAGCCAAACCTGCACCCAAAATCGCCACCATTTCGGTTAGGAATTGTACTCGATGGCGGCTATTGAAGATATAATTTTTGAGGCGTTCGCGCCCAAGGTAAAAGCGTTTTGGTAGCATGGGAAGGGAATAGCAGGGTGAAGCAGCCCGAACAGAGGTAAAAAACGCAAATATATGGTTTGCTTTCTCTAAAAGGCAAACTTAGTAAGATTTTTTTAGAAATGCAGCCAAAATTGGCTTTCCCAACCAAAAAATCATACAATCGCCCTGCCTTAGCGCGTGGCAAGGTGCAGTTCTAAAAATTAGATGCCAATGTAGGGATAGGGCATTGCCTTGTCAGCCGTAAGATTGACATAAAAAGCTAATACTTCATCACAATTTCAATCAAATCTTGTTCCCTTTGCAGGCACATCTTTTTGCGCAGGCGATAACGCGCCTTATGCGCACTTTCGTTCGAGACACTAAGCATTTGGGCAATCTCTTTTGTAGAAAAATTCAGGCGCAGGAAGGCGCACATGCGCAGGTCGGCGGAAGAAAGGGCAGGAAAGTCCGCTTTGAGGCGTTTGAAAAAATCGGGGTTTAGCTGTTGGAAGTATTGGTCGAAACTTTCTTGTTGCTCTTGGTGGCGTTGCAAGGCAATTTCTTTTTTGAGCAACAAAATCTGTTCCTGCAAAACGCGCACATTTGGCTCTTGGGTATCGATGGCTTGTATCAGTTGCTTGATGCGCTCACAGTTGCGGTGTTCTTGTTGCGCCCTGATGTGTTGCGCCACAAGTTGTTGATTGCTTTTTTTGAGTGCCTCATTTTGCTGCTTCAAAAGCAATTCGAAGTCTTTTTGCTTCGACATATCTATCACCTGCCCCAAAAGAAAAAGCGGCTCGCCCTTCTTATCGTCTTTGATAAGTGAAATTTGCACCAAACAGTAGAAGTTGCGTCCCGTTTTGTGCAGACAAAGCAATTCCTGACGGTACTTCTTGCGAAAACCTCCTCCCTGTGCAATGTGCGCTTTTAGCTCACACTCCAACTCTTGTGGCGACATCAAATCTAAAAAATTCCGCTCCAAGAGTTCGGCTGCTTGGTAGCCAAAGGTCGTTGCCATAGCCTCATTGACCGCCAAGAACCGCCCACTTAGGTCGATCTTTGCCAGCCCAATGGGTGCTTGCTCGAAGATGGCTTGCCAGATATTGCCTTGCTCCAACACTTCGCGATTGTTCATTTTCATAATAAAATTTGGGGCTTTTCACCCAAGACGCAATAAGTGTGCAATTTGTAGCTTTTTTTCAAAAAAAAAGCAAAGATAACGCGCTAATTCTTAGCTACATACAAGAAAAACCAGAATAAAACAATTTTGCTCTTTTTTAGGCTTTTTATGATTTTTTCTTACATCAGCGCAAAGCAGCCTACGCCTTTTATTTTTTGTCTGAAAAGGCGGCGAAGTGGCGTTTTGTTAAGTTTTATGAAAAATGCTACTTTTCAAATTTTCTTTCAATCTCACCCTGCAAAAGTAATGCGAAGCTCCAGCTTCGCAAGGCTAACTTACCACGAATAAAGTTAGTATTTCGTGCTACTTTTCAAATTTTCTTTCAATCTCACCCTGCAAAAGGCAGTGTCCCTACAAAAAACCTCAATCAGATTCGAACCCTACCCAAATCGATTTGAATTTCGTACTTTTGCGTTTTCTTTTTTCCCTGCTATCCCCCTCTTTTTGGTATGAAGTATAATATCAAGTTGTTTTTTGTTTTGTTGTTAGGATTTGCGCTGCTTCTCAAAGGACAAGTATATGCGCAAAATGGGGTATATTTTGCCGAACCCCAAAAAGATTGGGGCGAAGTCTTGTGGCAAGATACCCTTGTGCATACTTTTGTCGGCGTTTATGCCAAAGATGCCGCCGCTACTTCGTTGCACATTAGCCAAATAGAAACCGACTGCGCCTGCACGTTGGCACAATTTGAAAATCGCCCATACGCGGCAGGCGATTCTATCAAAATCACCGTTTTGTTTTTGCCTTACCAGCTACAACCTTTCATCAAGGTCTTTGAAGTAAAATTTAGCAATGGCACAAGCCAAAAACTCCTACTCAAAGGCAATCTTACACAAGAAAAAGCCACCGCCGACTACTTCCCCTACACAAAAGGCTTGCTCAAAAGCCGCACCAAGCTCTTCAATTTTGGACTTATCAATACCAAACAGCCCCTAACCAAGCGTTTCGAACTCTACAATCCTACCGACCAAGACCTCATCTTTACCGACCAAATAGACGCGCCTAAACATATTCAGGTTCAATTCGATTCTACCCACATCATCAAAGCAGGGCAAGTAGGGGGCATTTACCTGACATACGACGCTGCCGCCAAAAACGACTTTGCATACGTAGAAGATTACATCACTTTGCAAATTATCAAGAAAGACCCCAACGCAAGCCCCCTGATTTTACCCAAAAATAAAAAAGAACTGCCCAACGCCGAAAGCCTCAAACTTCTTATCGTCGCGACCATAGAAGAATATTTCCCTCCTATCATAGAAGAAATGCAACTTTCCTATCCACAGCTCGAAATCAAGGAAGGAGAAAAAGTAAATATCGGCTCTTTTTCATACAGAAAAGCCCTCAATGATACCCTTATCGCTACCTTCACCCTCAAAAATATAGGACAAAAACCGCTGCTTATTCGCAAAATCCTACCTGCATACGGCGCGGAAATCCTGACCCCAGCCGCCCAACTTAAAAAAATTGCACCCCAAAAAGAAGTGCTACTCCAAATCAGATTCCTGCCTTTGGAGGGAACAGGCAAACAGACGCGCACCCTCACGCTCATTTGTAACGACCCCAGACAGCCTAAGATAATTCTAAAAGTAGAGGCGAATTTTTATTAAATCATTTGTAAGATAGAAACAACAAAAAACTTTTATTCATTCACCACCAAACGCAAACAAGCAGGGATAATTTCGGCTTCTACCTCCTCTACCTTTCCAATAAGTTCGCCATCAATTTGCAACCAAATCGGCTTTTTGAGACGCACACGCGCTTTTTTGCAGCGGATAATGGTGATATAACGCGAGCGATTGAGCGTGCCACTAAAACCGCGAATCACAGTGGAAAGGAAGGCATAAAGCGGAATCGGGCGCACGATACAAAGCTCGAAAGCCCCATCATAAAAACTACCTTCGGGGTTGAGATTTGCCCCTGTGCCATAGCGCGAGCCATTGGCAAAGGCTACCATAATGGCGCGTTGGTGTAGCTCTACGCGCGATTGGTCGGTGGTGATAAGAAACTTGCGTCCGCGTCCGCGCTTGGAAAAATATTGTCGGAAAAACTGTTTGGCATAACTGCGCATGCCGCGTTTTTTTTCCTCTAAATAACCTTTGATAATTTTAGCATTAAAACCCAAATCGGAAAGGTGCAGGCAGTAGTAAGTGCCATTGATACGCACTAAATCGGCATCCACTACTTTGGAAGTCAGAGAAATTTCCAAAGCAGCCGCTACTTCTACGGGCAGGTTTAAATCCCTTGCCATGCCATTTGCCGAACCCAACGGCACTACTCCCACTACCAAAGGCGTGTGTCGCGCTAATTCGGCAACCAAATAAAGTGTGCCGTCGCCTCCTGCGGAAAGCAGCCTTTCGGGGGCAAAACTTTCGATTCGCGCCTTAATCTGACTAAGGTCGTCGTCGCCTGTGGTCTGATAAAGTTCGTATTCAAAATTATATTTCTGTGCCATTTTTTCTAATAAAGGCAAGAAAAAACGGTTGTCGCGCCCCCCTGCAATGGGATTGAAGACGACTAAGGTACGCGCCGAAGGCGAAAGAGAAGCAGCATTTTGCATCACATGCGTCATGGTAGTGCCGAGTTGAGGTCGAAGATGAGGAGTTGAGATTCAGAATCTGGAAAAGTAGGCAAAAAAGCAAAGCAAGGCAGCTTCTATTTTGCAATTCTTTCCCTAAGACGTATTTTTTTTGGCAAAATACATTTTTTTCAGGTCAAAAATTTGGAAAATCCGTTTTTTTTCAGTAACTTTTGCCTTACACCTATAAACACACAAAAGCCATGGTCAATAAACACGTACAAAACTATCTCAAAGGGTTAGCCGAAGAAATCAACGGCAAATATACCGAGTATTCGGGCGATACCGTTATCGTAACCCTGCCCTTAGAAGACGGACGCTATCAAAACGTCAAGGGCTATATCACGCCGCGTGGTGATGGTATTATGTTGGAATTCAGGTCAAAAATCTGCAAACTAAGCGAAATTCCCGATGTCAATCCGCTGGAATTTTTAGAGATGAATCGCGAATTTTGCTATGCCAAGATTATGTGCGAAGAAGGCTATTTGGAAGTGGCAGCCTCTACCAAATACGAACTTTGCACCTACGACCAAGTGCGTTATATGATTTTTGAAGTCGCGCAAACTGCGGACAATTTAGAGAAAAAACTTACAGGTGTAGATGTCTATTAGTTTTTTCACCGTTTTGAGCGGTTTTATCTGTTGTTGGTTCTAAATGTTACGTCGAGATATGTTCCTTTCTTGTTTCCCCTGTGTTATTTTTTTTCCCAAAGCCCGCCTGTGTGCAGCAAAACGATAGTAGAATGGCGCGGAAATGGATTTTGCCCCCCAACGATTTGGTCATAGAAGGCAAAAAAGAGTTTCCCCGAATAAGTAGGCTCAAGCGATAAGCCCATTTGCGTTTCCATTTTTGCTATAAACTGCATCAAGGCAGGCTTTTTTTGTGCATAACCGCCAAAGTGGTAGTCCAACCAAAGGCTAAAATCGCGCTCAAAAGAGGCTTCTTCGAATTGGAAAGTCGCATATTTTTTCTCAAAGGCTTCTAAGAGTTGTCGCGCATCTTGGTACAAAAACGCCCCTCCTTTCAGAGCAGATACGCCAATAATTTTGGTCTGCGGCTCTTTTCCTACAAAAAGCCCTGCCGCCGTTCCTGCCGTTCCGACAGGTGTTAGGATAAAATCGGGCGCAGTTATTTGAAAGTCGGCTTGCAATTTTTCTTTAATAAGATTCGGTATCTGCGCACAACCTTTGAGTGCAGCGGCATTCGAACCACCTTCGGGCAGAAGAAAAAAATCGGAAAAAGATTGCCCCCACTGTTCTGCAACCTCTTTTTTCAGGTTTGCTATCCAATCTTCCTGCTTTTTTTGGCGATAAGCCTGCCTTTCTACAAAGTGTAATTTCATACCTGCCTGCACACAAAAATCCAAGACGCTATTAAGTGGCTTTTCGGCTAACTCTCTGCCACGCACTACGCCAACGGTCTGAAAATCAAAGACTTGACCTGCCGCTGCCGTTGCCCGCAAATGGTTTGAATACGCCCCCCCAAAGGTTAGGAGCGTTTTTTTTCCTGCCTGTTTTGCTTCTTCAAGATTGTATAAAAGTTTGAAATACTTGTTCCCCCCAAGGTGAGGGTCTATTAAATCGAGCCGAAAAATAAAAACTTTGAGCCTGTGCGCCTCAAAAAGGGAATCCTGCCAAGCAACGAGCATCAGAATTATAGCTAAGGTAAATTTTTAAAATAATTAAAACTAATTAAAAAAAATTAAAACTAATTTTCTAGCAACTCCTCCATCTTCCAATCCGAAACCTCTTTGGTTTGCGCCGAAAAGCCGATACCGAGCAGGTAGATTTTTTTGTCCTGATTTTGATAGCGTTTGTAATAGCCCTTTTGATGAATCTGTTTCAACGCATTTTCGGCTGAATCATTCAACTTAAATTCAAAAATATAAACCCGATTTTGATGGCTCAAAACCGCATCAAGACGACCCGTAGACACGCTTACTTCCGATTCGATATGAAAACCGCAGAGTTTGAGTGCCAAAAACAAAACGGCATGAAAATATTTCTCCTGATGCTGATTGAAAAGTTGATAGGGGATAGTGGCATAAAGCGCGTTCACTGTTTCTATCAATAGTTCAATATTATGCTCTAATATCGCAATCGTAATATCCAAAGCAATAGACGATTTAGGCGTATGTGCAAAACCTTGTAGGATATGCTCGGTCATTGATTGTTCTACTTCTTTATTGGGATAGTCTAATATCAATCGCTGAACTACATCATATCCTTTAATGGTGAGATAACCTGTTTGGAAAAGTAACGTTTCGATGTTCAAATTATCGAGGTTGAAATTTTCCGTTTCCGATTGCGAAGCCGTAGTACGACCTACTTTATATATCATTCTTTCAGTCAATATTTTTACCAAAAATTTAGGCGTGCCACTTTCAAACCAAAAATTTTGAAACACACGCGCATCTAAAAAACGAAGTATCGAATAAGGATTATACACGCGCGACCTGCCATTCCAAGAGTAACCATTATACCATTCTTTCACCTGCAAAAGCAAATCTTCCTTGCTTATGCCCTGTTCGTCGCTAATTGCTTGCAAATGAGACGCAAAATAGGTTTCCAATTCCTGCTGTGTATAGCCCAACAGGTTGTGAAAATCATTGTGCAACGTTAAATCTGTTAGATTGTTCAAATCTGAAAAAATAGATACACGCGAAAAACGGCTTATTCCTGTCATAAAAAATAGGCGAATATGCTCCGAATTGCCTTTCACTACGCTATACAGTTGGCGCAAAGTTTCCCTATGTTCGTGTGCTTTTTCATTTTTGCCCACCTCCAAAACGTCCGTTATCGGTTTGTCATATTCATCTATTAAAATTACAACTTGTCTACCTGTTTTTTGATGTAGTTTTTCCATCAACTCACTAAATTTTAACCCAATGCCTGCATTTTTCAGTTCCAAACCATTTGATTCAGCCACTTCAAGCAAACCTTTTTCGATAGATGCAAACAGACCTATGTCTTTAAAACCCATCTTGCTAAAATCCAAATGAATTATCGGATAGGGCTGCCACTCTATTTTATCGTGAATATACAAACCCTCGAAAAGCTCCTGCCTGCCCTCAAACAAAGACTTTAATGTACTGATAAGCAACGACTTACCAAAACGGCGCGGGCGGGAAAGAAAAAAGAAAGAGGTTTTAGTCTGCAAAATATTGTATAAAAATTCCGTCTTATCAACGTAAAGCATATCATGACGGCGCAATTCCTCAAAATTTTGAAGACCCAAGGGAAGTAAAGGTAGATTTTGCATAAACTTATCTTTTAAGGTATGATACGCAAAAATAGACTGTAAAAGTTTTTTATCACATCAAGACTTCAACAAAAATGACAAAGTGCGCCATTTTTGTTGAAGTATTTGTACTATGCTTTTTTTCTCAAACTTGCAAACTCTTTGGCAAAGTAACTCAAAATGACCTTCGCACCTGCTCTTTTGATAGAAAGCAAAATTTCGAGCATGACCTTTTCGCCATCAATCCAACCCTTCTGTGCCGCCGCCTTTACCATTGCATACTCACCGCTGACGTTGTAGGCAGCAATAGGAAGGTTAAAATTTTGATTAAGGTCGGAAATGATGTCTAAATAAGAAAGCGCAGGTTTTACCATAAGCATATCGGCACTTTCTTCGAAGTCTAATTGCGCCTCTAAAAGTGCTTCCTTTCTATTGGCGGGGTTCATTTGGTAGGTTTTCTTGTCGCCAAAACGGGGTGCAGAATCGAGCGCATCACGAAAGGGACCATAAAAGGCACTTGCATACTTGGCGGTATAGGCTAAAATGCCTGTTTGGGTGTATCCTGCGGCATCTAAGGCTTGTCGTAGGTAGCCCACTCTGCCGTCCATCATATCCGAAGGCGCGACAAAATCAGCACCAGCCTGCGCCTGTGCTACTGCCATCTTGCCCAAAATAGGCAGCGTTTCGTCGTTTAAAATGATGCCATTTTCCACAACGCCGTCATGCCCGTCGCTACTGTATGGGTCTAAGGCTACATCTGTGAAAAGTACAATGTCGGGAAAATTTTTTTTCAGCGCAGCAATGGCTTCCAAATATAGGCTTCCCTTGCGATAACTTTCTGTGCCGTACTTGTCTTTTTTGTCGTCGGAAAGGCTTGGGAAAGGGGCAAAGGCTTTGATACCCAACTCTACACATTGTGCCACTTCTTCTAAGAGTTTGTCTAAGGAGAGGCGATAGATATTAGGCATAGAATTTATTTCAATCGCCTTATTTTGTCCTTCTATCAAAAAGAGCGGATAGATAAAATCGGCGGTTTGTAGGCTTGTTTCGGCAAGCATCTGACGGAGGGTTTCCGCCTGACGGTTGCGGCGTGGGCGATGTAAAAGCATCATAAGGTATTGTTTTTTTAAATATGTTGCGTATCTTAGTGTAAAATTTGAGTGGTGCAGTTTTGAAACGATAAGATAGGTCATCTTTTTCAGAAACGCGCCCTCGTTTTGGCTACTTGTGCCGCCTCTAAGCGCGAAGGCTTGGGCAGAAGAAAAGGAAAGGATTTGCCAAAAGGATTTGTAAAGATAACCCAAATTGTGTGAAATTCGTTTTCTTATTCGAGTGATGCCTTGCCGCGCCTCTCACGCTGGTCTTTGCCGTAGGGTAAAGTTTTTAGTTGCTTTTATTTCAAAAACATAAAATATGCTTTCAGAAAATCAAGCCTTCCTCACGCCCCTGCAAATTGTGGCGGAATTAGATAAATACATCATCGGACAACACGACGCAAAGCGCAATGTCGCCATTGCGCTACGCAACCGCTGGCGGCGCATGCATGCACGCGAGGATATGAAGCGCGAAATCATGCCCAACAATATTTTGATGATAGGCGCGACAGGGGTAGGCAAGACCGAAATTGCACGTCGTTTGGCAAAGATTGCAGCCGCGCCCTTTGTGAAAGTAGAAGCCTCGAAATTCACCGAAGTAGGGTATGTGGGTAGAGATGTAGAGAGCATGGTGCGCGATTTGGTGGAGCAATCGGTTAAGTTGGTAAAATTAGAGCGCAAAGAAGCCGCCAAGGAAAAAATCGAGCAGTTGGTAGAAGACCAAATTTTAGATGCCCTGATTCCGCCCCTACGCGCTGGCTCTGATTCAGACGTGCAGCTCAATCAAGAAACAAGGGAAAGATTCCGACAAAAACTAAAAGCAGGCGAACTCGAAGAGCGCAAAATTGACATCACCGTAGAAAGCAGCAACATGTCGGGCGTGGGTATGATTAGCAATGCGATGGACGACGTACCCGTCAATTTCCAAGAAATGTTGAGCGATATGCTACCCAAACGCTCGAAGAAGCGCAAAGTCAGTATCACAGACGCGCGTCGGATTCTTTTCGAAGAGGAGGCAAATCGCGTTATTGATATGGACGAAGTAAAAGAAGAAGCCATTGCACGCGCCGAAAATGCAGGGATTATTTTCATAGATGAAATTGATAAAATCGCTTCCAGCAGCAGAGGCGGCGGCGGCAGCCCCGATGTCAGCAGGGAGGGTGTGCAGCGCGATTTATTGCCTATCGTAGAAGGCTCGGCGGTGAGTACCAAATATGGCATTATCAATACCGACCACGTGCTTTTTATCGCCGCAGGTGCTTTTCACGTATCGAAACCTTCCGACCTAATTCCCGAATTGCAGGGGCGTTTTCCTATCCGCGTAGAACTCAATTCGCTTACCAAAGACGACTTCTATCGCATCTTGAAAGACCCCAAAAATGCCCTTACCAAGCAGTACGAAGCCCTTTTAGAGGCAGAACAAGTAGAATTGCGCTTCAATGATGACGCGCTTTCCGAAATTGCCGATATTGCTTTTTATATCAATAGCGAAGTAGAAAACATTGGGGCAAGGCGTTTGCATACCGTCATGAGTCAGCTTCTCAATGAGTTCCTTTTTGATGTTCCCGATAAGATAGGCTCGAATGCTAAAATATTGATAACCAAAGATTTAGTATTAGAAAAATTGCAAAAACTCGTCAAGAACCGCGATTTGAGCAAGTATATCTTGTAAATTTAAATATTTTTAGGGATAAAATAAAATTAGGCAACAAAAGTTGCCTAATTTTATTTTACAATTTATTTTTCTGACTTTAATAAATTTATTATTTCTTTTTGATATAAAATTTCTTTTTCTAAAAATTCAATTTTTTGGTCTTTACTTTGAATAGCCAAACGTAGTTTTTCTATTTCTTCTGAATGTTCTGATGGATTATTTACAAAATAATTGTTGTTGTTATTGTTGCCAGATAAAAAGAAAAAGCGATACTCTCCATTATTGACAAGTTCCAAAAAAGTAAGATTAAATAATTTAGCAATTTGTTCTATGCGCGAAAGCGTCAAATCTGTTTCTCCACGCTCAATATTTGCATAGCCATTAACGGACATATTGAGCATTTCCGCCATGTTCTCTTGTGTATACCCATGCAAGGTTCGCAAATGTCGAATTTTTTCTGTTATTTTCATGATGAGATAAAGGTTACTGTGTAAAAAACAAAGTTCTAATAGGTGGACAAAGCTAATATATTTTTAGTTCTTTGCAAAATCAATTCAACATTTTTGTCTTGATTGTCGAAGCCGAAAAACATGAGAGTAGGCATCTTTTAACACTTATTAAAATGTTAAAAAAAATAAATTATCTATTACTAATCATCACGCTATTAGTGGGAATATCTTCTTGTGCAAAAGAAGAAACTGACCCGAATGGCACTTTAGTAGTCTTAGTTCGTTTAGCTGGGCAAAGCGGCAACTATGCGGGTGCAGAAGTTGGGATTGCTACTTCCATAGAAAATTTGCAAAATCAAGTTTTCTTAGACATAAAAGAAACAACTGCCTCTGGTGCAAGATTCACTTTGCTTCCTGGAACTTATTATTTTGCTGCCGCTGCTGATGTGGCAGGAAGTATATTTTACGGAGAAGGGCAAGTACAAGTCACTGCGGGAAAAACAACAGAATTACCTTTAATTATACAATAAAATGAAAAAAATAGTTTTTACTTTTTTAGCAATAACTACAATGCTTTCTTTTGGTTCTTGCACAGTGGCAAGAATTAGTGGAAAGGGTGCAGTCCCAATATTGCTTAATCAGCCCGCCGAAAAAATGGAGTTGGTCGAACACATCAAAATCAAGAAAAATAGTAACTTCGATTACACCTCATCCTTTGATGCTTCACAGCTCTTGGCAACAGAAATAGCCGCAAAAAAGCCTGATGCTGTAGCCAATGTAACAGTGGTGGTAAAGTCTGGATTTGACAATTTTTTAATAAATCTTTTTACCCTAACCTTAGCTCAATCGAGAAAGGTAGTGATTGAAGCTGATTTATTAAAAGAAAAAGAAAAATAAAAAAGTAAGCCGTTTTATAAAATCTATAAAACGGCTTATATAAAATATTTTACATTTATTTTTTACGCAAATCATTTGAAACAAGAGAGAAGCGGTAAAGGAACTTATTAGGAAAAAATAAACTTTTAGACAACAAGGCGCAGCCTTTTTTATCTTCTCTTTCACTTTTTTGTCTTTCAAATGAAAAAAAATACACGCATTGCCCTCGCAGAGGAAACCCTCGACATCATTGCAAAAGGTTATTACTACAATTCCCAACAAAAGCGCGTAGAAATGCGCTCGGCAATCGCAGAGGCGATTGAAAAAAGCAGTTTTTTTTCGGAAAATAGCCTTTCGCCAGCGGCTCTCGATGCGCTTCAAAAGCCAAGCGAAGTGTTGCAAATCAGCCTTTCACACGAAAGCACCCTACAAGCAGCCCAACGCCTTTATCAGGAAAGAGAAAATCCGCAGGAAGCTATCTTTGTGCTTAATTTTGCCTCTGCCAAAAATGCAGGTGGCGGATTTCTCAAAGGCGCACAGGCGCAGGAGGAAAGTTTGGCACGCGCTTCGGCACTCTATCCTTGTCAGATGAAGTTTGAAAACGACTATTATCAGGCGCACCGTCAGATAAAAACCTGCCTCTATTCCGACAAAATGATTTATTCGCCCAATGTACCCATCTTTCGCGATGACGAGGGCAACCTACTCGACGATTTTTACACTGCCACAATCCTGACCTCGCCCGCTGTCAATGCTGGCGTTGTAAGGCGGCAGGAGCAGGAAAAAGCCGACCTTATCGTACCGACCCTTCGCAAGCGCATGGAAAAGTTCTTGCTTTTGGCAAAGCGCAAAGGGCATCGCGACTTGGTCTTGGGGGCTTGGGGCTGTGGCGTTTTCCAAAATTCGCCTACCCAAGTGGCGGCACTCTTTTATGAGGCTCTTTTAGAAACTCCTCGCTTTGAAGGTGCTTTCCGCAAAGTAGTCTTTGCTTTTTACAACCCCGACCCCACTTCTGCCAACTTTGCCGCCTTTGCCGAGCGTTTTGGCAGTAATGTTAAGTTCTATAAAAAGCCTTGTTTTGTCAAATTAGAAACGAAATAAAATTTGGGCAGAAGCCTTTTTTTAGGTCTGAAAATCCCTTTTTATTTCAATCTCACTGCGGACAAGGCAATGCCTTGTCCCTACTATTGGTAAATTTTTTTAGGGCTTAAAGGGCTGACTTAGAAGGCACTTCAAATCCATTTTTTAGCCTTTTCCATTTCTCTTCCAATTTAGAGGCTTATTTTTCCCATTTGCTCTTCTTTTATCTACCAGAGTTTTGTAATATAGACAAGCGAGTTGTAATTTTATAGCAGGTTCAAGATAAAGAAAATCTTTTGAGGAATCTAAGTTAGTTTTCACCTATAATCCACTTAAAACTATGAAAAAAATCATACTGCTATTGTTTGTATTTGTGTATTCTTTTGCTTTTGTTCAGGCTCAAAAAATAGAAGGCACTATTACGGAGTTTGAATACAACTACGACACAGAAAAACTTTCCTCTACTCAAGAAAAATTTTCTTACAACAAAATTTCTGTTGAAAAGGTAAAGGACAACACCGTTACCAAAATCAAGACAGAGGGAAAGATGGTCGAATATGAAGAGGTAGAGGGATTGTCTCTGATGCTTAGTTCAACAAAAGTAGGCAAATACGCTCTCTATTCACCCTACTATCTTTTAGATGACCCAGAATTTACTGAACCATCTGCTGCGGCAGCACAATTCTCTTATTTCGTTTCTACGCAGATAAATGTAGAAGATGAAGATACCAAGAAGCAATGTATTGAAAACAAAATTCCTCTGACATCTTTCATCGAAATTACCAAATCTGAAAACAACACAATTTCTGGAAATTTCACGATTGTCTTACAAGGAATGGACTGTAGTGGCTTTATGCTAGAATGCCTGATAATTTTTAGAGGCTCTTTTACTGATTTGAAAATTGACTAATTCCCTTCCTATCTAAATAATCAAATATAGCTTTTTGTCTTTAAAAAAGCTATATACAACTTTCTTTTATTATGAAAAAAAGACTCTTCTTAGCTTATATTTTTTGTTTGATAGTATATTCGTTTTCCTTTACAAAGTCAGACGAACGAGAGCCTTTCTTAGGCTTGTGGAAAGCAAAGTGCCTAAACCCTCAAGTTCAATCATTCAATATTACCAAACATCCAAAAAATAAAAAGATGTTGGTCATTACTTTTGGTTGGTATGGCAATTTTACAGCAAAAGTAAATGGAGAAAAGTTCACAATAGAGGAACAAAGTTTTTCTGCTGCATCTCATATCAGAATATCAGGTAATGGAAAACTTAAAGGTAAAGAACTTACTGTTTACTATGAATCTCACAGCACACAATCTGGAGGTGGTGGTTCTAATCTCTGTGACTTGAAACGTTATTAAACAACCTTTTCAATCTTACAAAATTAATCTCATGAAAACCAAATTCTTTTTAGTGCTATGCTGGATATGTTGGGCAACTGCTTCTGCATTGGCTCAAGAAGACCCAGCAAGTTTAGATGGAAAATACATAAACCTAATTCAAGAAGTGGAAATAGGGGGTAAAACTTTTAAAGATTTTCGCGCCAAGTTTGGAGAACAGTCGGATTGGGGACTACAAGAAGAGCAAACAGTTAATGGTATTGTGATTCCCAAAGGGTATTGGGTTTATATGAAGCACGCTCTTCCTAAGGTAGCCGAAGAAACTCAAAACGGTGTGCGTGTGCGTATAGGTTTGAAAACTATTACTCAGACGGCAAAAGCCATTGTAGGTACACCTAAACTCTATGTTTGGAAGGAGGAAAATCCAAATCCTCCTCAGATGAATGTTATTGCTCAAAACTCTTCAAATCGCTCTTCTTCAAACTCCTCTTCTCCGTTTTTTAAATATGAAATTTGGTTTCCTTCTAATGGCTATTACGACGTATCAAAAATAGCAGGGACTAGTCCTAAAATAGATGGAACTGTTAAAATTTCAACAAACGCTTATCTGTTCCAAGAGGTAAAAATTACTATCAACTATCCTAGCTTACAAAGAGATGTAACCATTGAAATAGACGGGTTAAATAGAAATGACATGCCCATGCGATTTCCGTTAGGCGCGAGTGCTAGAGCCGATATAGGGGCTTTTAGCGTGAAAGAAGGCAATACACAAATTATTCCTATTTCTTCCGTTCCTTCTTATGCAGGTACAGAATCCACAGGTATGCTAGTAATAGATGCTTACAACAAAGAGAAAAAAATCATTTCTGGATATTTCGAATTCTCTTGTGTTACCCATAGTGGAACGCATAAAGTCAGAGGAGTATTCAAAAATATACCATTGAAACACGTGCAATGGTAGTTTCAACTTAATTGCGGTTGCCGAAAAGCATATAGAGTAGGCTCAAATAAACTAAATTCTAAACATTATGAAATCTATATCATTTGTTATTATTAGTTCTTTATTATTTTGCTTTTTGGTAGGTTTTTCTACTAAAAAAGCATTACAAAATATACCAAAACTACAAATGACTTTCAGCAATGGAAAAAAGGTGGTTTTAGCTAATGATTTTCCTCTTATTGCCAAAGCAAGCAATGGATACGCGCCTACGATGAAAATTGAAACGCATAGATATCCCTATAACTTCGTACTTCAATTTAAACCTAGTTCGGTAAATGTTTCAGGAGACACTTACCGTGGAACAAATGTAGTAGTAACTCCCAAAATAGGGACTTTTGAGGGAAGTTTGCAGTACTATGGTTCTTCTATAGAGAATACGATGAGCTTTGACCCTCCTTCGGGCTGGCCTTGCACAATAGAAATCATCAAATACGAAGCTCCTTATATTTGGTTCAAGTTTTCTTCTTCCAATAGACATGGCACTTTCCAAGGGGTTGGAGAAAAAATTGAATTTGTGGGTAAATACTAACCTTAGCAATTCTATCTGTGTTCTGCATCATCACAGAACACAGATGAATTTATGAAAAGTAGCAGTATCACAACTTTTATCATCAAAAAACAATATTTTATGAAAAAAATACTACTAATGCTGCTATTTTGCATTGTCTTGTTTAAAGCAAAAGCACAGCAACACGATTATAGTTCGTACTCAAGCGAATTCTATGTGGGGTATTCACTTGTACACTTTCTAAATCCTACTTTTTCAGAAAGCCGTAATAATGACAATCTAAATTATGGTTCTTTGAATATAGAAGCTGGAATGAAGTTTACAAATCGTTTTGCACAATTTAACTTGTCTTACATTCGGAATGAATACATACTAAGTAGTGGAAATCCTCTATTGACAGAAAATGATGTTGCTTTCAATGGATTTGAAGCTGGTTTTTCGTTGTTCCTTTCTCCTATAACATCTAAAAATTTCTCGCCTTATTTGGGCGTAGGTTATTTGGGAGGAAGTTTGAGCGTAACAGAACCTGACGATACCTCTACCACAAATACCAATGGTCAAAATAATAATGGAAGTAATGCAGCACTTGCTTCTGCACGTATCAGTACGCCTTTATGGAAGTTTGGGATTATGGCTGCCTACAAAAGAGTAAGCCTAAATCTTGAATATCGTCAGACTTTCCTTACTCCAGAAAGGGCATTTCACCAAGCCTCACTCTCTTTGGGTTATCGTTTTATTAGAGAAGACTAACCTTCAAAAAACTAAAAATATGAATAAGATTATGACCGCCTTACTGTTTGTCTTGTTAGGTTTTAGTTCCTGCATGACACAAAAGCCTAACCACATGGGCTTAAAAGATTACAACAAAAACAATGTAAAGATTGTCCAAAGCCCTCATTACAAGAAAAAACTTACCCTTGTTGGAAAAGGAACACAAGCTGGTGCAGCAGCAGGTGGCATATTAGGAGCTATGACCATCAAGCCCACCATTGCTTATGATGGAAGCAATGAAAAAACAACCAATGGTACAGCAAACGTAATCATTGGTGCATCCGTAGGATATGGTATTACTAGTTTGTATTACACACTGAAAGGACAAGGTAAGAAAACCTTTATCCATTCAGAAAGCGAGTTTCAAACGTGGTTAGCAAAATACAACAAACAGAAGATAGGTGCTGAATACGTTTATACAGGTTTTACGGCTGATTATGGTTATTTAGTTTTGCCTAATAATTATATAACTGAACAAAATTATGTAGTAAATTCCGTTCAAGATGCAATTATGTTCAAGAATGCTTTTCCCTACAGTAAAAGAATGTCAGAAGTTGAATACCAAGCATATATATCTATTAAAAGTTATGATGAAGCAATATTATTTATCAATAGCTTTCCTAAAAGTGTATATGCGATTAATTTAAAAAAGCGTATAGAAGATGCAAAGGCTGCTTGTGCAAGAAATAAAACAGACCCTTCATCTATTAGTGTAGATAAACTCATTTTAGGTGGAGCTGCTCTTTGTATGTTTATCAAAGATGAATACCCCAATCTTTGCAAGGTTGTTAGCTGTCTTGCACAATATAGAATTGCTAAGGCAGATGAGAAATCTATTTTTAATAATCCTATTGTAGCTGCAGCAGCTATAGAGTTCGTTGTTATTCCGTATGTAGAGAAGAAAAAAAATAATGAAAAAGCTGAATTTGATACTTTTTATGGTAAACTAAAAAAATTTAGTACCGAACAAACTGCATCTGCTTTTAAAGATTTAGCTCAAGAAAAGGTACTAAAAGAGCTAAGAAGTGAGCTAGATGAAAAAGGATATACCAAAGTATCTAAAGCTTTATCTGACAATAATGTATCAGATTTTAAAGCATTTTTTTCTTTAATTACTTGTATTATTTCAGACTAATAAATATGAAAAAACTACTATTGATTCTTTTCTTGGCAACTACTCTTTTTTCTTGTGGCACAGACCAAGACGAAGATGTCTTTAATGGGACTTTCTTTGGGAATATTGGTAGTAGCAATGCCGCCCCTGATATAGAGCGTGGCTTGATGCTAAACCTATCTTTCGATGAAGGAAGCACAAAGGATTTTAGCGGTAACGATAATTCTGCTAATGTTCGTGGCACAGTCAAGCTCACAACAGACCGAAAAGGACGTGGTGATAGAGCTGCTTATTTTGAAGGAAATGGCTCGCTTGAAGTTCCGCACACTAATACTTTGGTGTTGGGTAATAACTTTAGTGTATCATTTTTTTTCAAAACGCAAACTTTTGCAGAAGGTTATCTCCTGATAAAAGGCGATGATAGGGATATAAATGTAGATAAGTCTACATTTCGTATTATGACACTGCAAAGTTTTAACAACATCTTTGCAGACGCTTTCTATCCAGAAAGAGTAGGTTATTTTGTCCCTTTTCAAAATAATACAAATTGGCAACATTTTGTACTTACATCTAATAATCAGAGATTAGATGCTTACATCAATGGTGTCTTAGTAGCAACCTCTCCTGTAAGCGGTTCGCTTCGGCGTAATACAGACCCTATAAGAATAGGCTGTAGAATGTTCAATGGGCAATTACAAAATTATTACATAGGAGCATTAGACGAAGTTCGCATCTACAACCGAACGCTGAATCAAGCAGAAATACTCTTGTTGTATCAACAAGACTAAAACAATGTAATATTATAGCGAGGTATTTCTATATTAAAATGGCGCATACCGAAAAGCCAAAATAGAGTAGGTATAACTTTTTATTCAGTATAACAATGGGAAAAGGAAAAACTTGTCCTGATTGCGGACACTACATGGTCGCTATCAAACACGAAGACCAACCCAAAGGCACTTGGGTAACCTATGATTGTAGAAACACCAAAACCAAGTGTGGGAAAGTCAGAGTGTTTGAGGAAAAATAGCCCTTTCTAACTAAGTAATCATCCAAAATAATTCAGAGGGAGTGGGCAACTATCTCGATAGCTCGCCTGTCCACTCTGATTTTCCCTTTCCAAACAAAAAATAAAAGTGCGATTTTGGCGTTCTTTCCAAAAAATCGTATCTTTGTAGCTAACTAAACTTAAAAAAAGGAGGTTCAAATCGCAAGACCAGACAGAACTCAGCAGGGCAGAGGTGCCCAAAATACCGACGAGCATAAAATCAACAGACGCATTCGCGCCAAAGAGGTGCGTCTGGTAGGTGATAACATAGAAAATCCGGGGGTCTATTCCACCCAAAAAGCCTTAGAAATGGCAGAGGCGCAGGGGCTTGACTTAGTCGAGATTGCGCCTAACGGTGTGCCGCCCGTGTGTAAGATTATAGACTATTCCAAATTCAAGTACGAACAGAAGAAAAAGCAAAAAGAGCTAAAAGCCAATGCCCATAAAGTAATCGTCAAAGAAGTGCGCTTTAGCCCCAATACCGACGAGCATGATTTTGAGTTCAAGGTGCGTCACGCCCAAAAATTCTTAGAAGAAGGCAATAAGGTCAAGGCGTATGTGCATTTCGTAGGACGCGCGATAGTCTTTAAAGAGCGTGGTGCAGAAATTTTAAGCCGTTTTGCAGAAATCTTACAAGAGTATGGCAAAATAGACCAGCCCCCCAAAATGGAAGGCAAACGTATGATAGTAATGTTCTCACCTATCAAAAGCGCGAGCGCAGCTCCGAAAAAAGGCAAATCTGACCAAGAAATAGAGAAAGAAAATGCCAAAAATCCGACTGCCTCAACGCCCGTAGCAGCTCCGAAAAAAGCCAAAAAGCGCAAAAACGAAGCTGCCGCCGAAGAAGAAGAATAAAAAGCGCGAAAACGCCCTACCCTTTACAGCTACTTTTCAACGATGCACCTCAAAAGTGGGCATCGTTTTTTTGTGCCACAAGTTTTGTTTTTGCCAAAAAAGACGTACCTTTGCAGTTCCCTACACAGCAGTAGGGCTTTGTACTCTCTAAAACCTTATCATTATGCCCAAGCAAAAAACCAATTCGGGGGCGAAAAAGCGTTTCAAAATCACAGGTACAGGGAAAATTAAGCGCAAATCTGCGTTTAAAAACCACATCCTTACCAAGAAAGAAACCAAACGCAAACGCCATTTGAGCAAAATGAGCATCGTTCATACTACAGACGAAAAGCGCATCAAAGAATTGCTTTTGGTATAAAGTACGCTTGCTTTTTGCTTTTTTGTTTTATTCGGTTCTTTAATTTATTCACCCGAGGCTCTGGCTCTACAAGTGTGGGCGCGTAGCTCGCCGCCGCTCCTCAAAAATTGATTTCTATGCCACGTTCAGTCAATCACGTCGCTTCGAGAGAACGCCGTCGTAAAGTCCTCAAACACGCAAAAGGATATTTCGGCGCAAGAAAAAATGTTTGGACAGTTGCTAAAAATGCTGTCGAAAAAGCCCTGAAATATGCCTACACAGGCAGAAAACTCAAAAAGCGCGACTTCCGCAGCCTTTGGATTCAGCGTATCAACGCAGGCGCACGTCAGCACGGGCTTTCTTACTCACAACTCATGGGCAAGCTCACAGCCGCCGACATCACCATCAACCGCAAGGTATTGGCTGATTTGGCACTCAATCACCCCGAAGCCTTCAAAGCAATCGTAGAGAAGGTGAAATAAAAAGACCCTAATTCTTCTACTCCTGATATATAAGCCCATAAAGTGAAAACTTTATGGGTTTTTTAATTCATTCTTCAAAAATTTCAGACAAATCAATTTGCAAGTTGGGAAAAATATGAGCGTTGAAAATTTCATCTTCTACAAAACTACTTTTTAGCTCATATTTTTCGTTTTCATTCAAAACATATTGCTGCAAAACGTGTTCAGAAGGAAACACTACCCAATATTCTTTTACCCCACTTTCTTCATAAAGGGCGTATTTGGTTCGCATTTCCTTTTTCGAATTGCCGGGCGAAAGGATTTCGATAATCAAATCGGGCGCACCGATACAACCGCGCTCATCTAATTTACTTTTATCGCAAATTATACAAATATCAGGTTGCACAACGGTATAAATGTCTTTGTTTGCTTTCAAAGATTTTTTCTTATCCCAAAGACGCACATCGAAAGGGGCAGAAAAGAGGTCGCAAGCATGTTTTTTAAAAAAATAACCTATTTCAGTATGCAATCTACTTGATATACGTTGATGTCTTACGCTCGGCGCAGGCGACATTTTAAAAATCTTCCCTTTGATAAGCTCCACACTTTGCTCGAAACGCCATGTAAGATAATCGGCATAAGTGTAAGTGCCATTTAGGTCTAATTCGTTGATGTCGGTGATATATTTCATGATTTTACAGTTTTTT
>NZ_KE383888.1:0-16038 GCF_000422585.1 Hugenholtzia roseola DSM 9546 | reverse complement strand
TCGGGAAAAATGTGGGCGTTGAAAATTTCGTCTTCTACAAAACTACTTTTTAGCTCATATTTTTCGTTTTCATTCAAAACATACTGCTGCAAAACGTGTTCAGAAGGAAACACTACCCAATATTCTTTTACGCCACTTTCTTCATAAAGGGCGTATTTGGTTCGCATTTCTTTTTTCGAATTGCCGGGCGAAAGGATTTCGATAATCAAATCGGGCGCACCAACGCAGCCGCGCTCATCTAATTTACTTTTATCGCAAATTATACAAATATCTGGCTGCACTACGGTATAAAAGTCCTTGTTTGCCTTCAAAGATTTTTTCCTATCCAAAAGACGCACATCAAAAGGGGCAGAAAAGAGGTCGCAAGCGCTATGTTTCAAAAAAACAAATAAATTACCGTATAATTTACCTGATACTCTCTGATGTTTTACACTCGGCGCAGGCGACATTTTAAAAATCTTCCCTTTGATAAGCTCGACGCTTTGCTCGAAACGCCATGTAAGATAATCGGCGTAAGTGTAAGTGCCATTTAGGTCTAAATCGTTGATGTCGGTGATGTATTTCATGTTTTGAGAAGTTTTGAGAGGGCTTTAAACAAAAATACAAAAAAGCGTCTGAAAGGGTTGCATTTTTCTCCTATTTTGTGGCTTTTTACGTTGTGTCTTAGAAGGGTGGCTTCGGTAAAAAATAGCAAAATTTGTCAATCGTTCTTATTTTTCTAACTTTGCAACCGCAAAATATCCGTACCTTATCTTTATTTTCACACTTTCCTAACTTATGGCTTATCTTTTCACCTCAGAGTCCGTTTCGGAAGGACATCCCGATAAAGTAGCAGACCAAATTTCCGATGCCGTTTTAGATGCGATGTTGGCGCAAGACCCTAAATCGCGCGTGGCTTGTGAAACCTTAGTAACAACAGGTTTGGCAGTAGTAGCAGGCGAGGTTACGACGAAGGCTTATGTAGAAGTAGCCGACATTGCACGTGAAACCATTAAGCGCATAGGCTATACCAGCGACGAGTATCGCTTTGATGCCGAATCTTGTGGCGTAGTCGTAACGTTGCATAGCCAATCCCCTGATATTGCACAAGGCGTGGATAGAGCCGAAGGGCAGGAGCAAGGCGCAGGCGACCAAGGCATGATGTTTGGTTATGCTACTGCGGAAACGCCTGAATATATGCCCATGGCATTGGCTTTTTCGCATCGCCTTTTGAAAGAATTGGCAAAAATTAGAAAGGAAGAAAAGCACTTGATGCCCTATTTGCGCCCCGACGCTAAGGCACAGGTTACGATAGAATACAACGAGCAGAATCAGCCCACGCGCGTTCATACCATTGTCGTTTCTACCCAGCATGATGACTTTGATACCGAAGCCGCTATGCAGGCAAAAATTGCACAAGACATCAAAGCTATCCTGATTCCACGTGTAATTCCTGCCCACCTTTTAGATGCGCATACGATTTATCATATCAATCCTACGGGTAAATTTGTTATCGGAGGACCTCATGGCGATGCAGGACTAACAGGACGCAAGATTATCGTTGATACCTACGGAGGAAAGGGTGCGCATGGGGGCGGAGCTTTTTCAGGCAAAGATTCCTCGAAAGTAGATAGAAGTGCCGCTTATGCGACGCGCCATATTGCAAAAAATATGGTAGCGGCAGGTTTGGCAGACGAGGTTTTGGTGCAGGTTGCCTATGCGATTGGGGTAGCCAAGCCTGTTTCGCTCAACGTCAATACCTACGGCACTGCCAAAGTAGCCCTTTCTGATGGTGAAATTGCCGAAAAAATAAATGGACTTTTCGATATGCGCCCTGCCGCTATCATCGAGCGTCTGGGACTTACCAACCCTATCTTTTCGCCCACAGCCGCCTACGGACACATGGGGCGCGAAAGCTACAAAGACAAGGTTACGGTTTCTTACATCGAAAAGAAACAAGAAGGCAACGCGCTTATCGAAACGCGCCGCACAGAAGAAAAAGAAGTCGAGTTTTTCACTTGGGAAAAATTAGACTATGTGGATAAAATCAAAGCGGCTTTTGGTCTGTAAAAAGGCTTTTTAGCACTAAAAATACACGTAGAAAAAACCGTCGCCGAAGGCTAATAGTCCTCGACGGCGGTTCAAAAAGTTTGAAAGATGGAAAGCGAAGGCAAAAAAGTTTTAGACATACTTCTGGAAAAACAAGCCTTTCTTAGAGAAGAATGGGCAAAGACCAACCATGCCCTTACCAAATTTGAACTCGAAAAAAACTTAGAAGATTTAGAAAAGCAAATAGACGATTATCGCACGCGCCACCAAAGTTTTAAGTCGGTGAAATTGCTTTTGATTAGCACAGATAGCGCGACGATAGAAGCCCAACTCCAACAGCAGCCCGAAGCCGCCGAAATAAAGGCGCGTTACGGAGCTTTGGTTTCAGATTGGATTGTCTATCAAACGGCAGAAGGACGAGGCATTTCCTTTGCAGAACTTATCACAGACTTTGAAAAAAAATCAAATATAAGTTTAGAGATTTATGTAATAGAGGTAGCCAACAAAAAGATTTTGGCTTCTTTGGAAGATAGCAAAAGCGAATTTATTGCCATTATAGATTGTTTGGCTTTGGCATTATTGCCCACCTATGAGCGTGTTTGTAGCCGTTTTGATGCGCGAAAAGTGGGAGGCTGCCTGATTCCGATTTGTAGCAATTTTTCAGAAGCTCTGCAAAAACGCCTAAGAGAAGCGCGAAACCAAACATTTGAATTACTTGGTGAGGAGGTAGCAGAAAATTTCGAACTCTCTTTGGGACATATCGAGTTGGAACTGCCGACGGCGCAGGATTTTTATAGGCGATTGAGCAATATCATTTTTGGTTTTGGTCTGATAAAAGAAAAAGCCCATATCGCCTTCACAAATGATGCAGCTAAGGTTTTGCAAAATGCCAACATTAACAAAAAACAATTAGGGATATGAACCTTCGAACTATCGGAAAAAAAATCATTACTTTTTACTCGTACAAAGGCGGCGTAGGGCGCACGCAGCTACTATCCAACGTGGCAGCGTTTCTCTGTTTCCAACGCCATAAGCGCGTCTTGCTCATTGATTGGGACTTGGAAGCACCGGGATTGCACTTTTATTTGGGCATAGAAAAATCGCAAATTGTAAAAGGAACGATTGACCTTTTTGATGATTATGTAAAACTTATCCGCCGTTCTGAAAAGCCACTATCCCAAGATGAAATGCCGTATTTTGACGCTTCTTATATCGTGCCTACCCATTATCGCAGCGAAGAAGGGGGCAGAGTGGATATGATTTCGGCAGGAAAACAAGATGAAAATTTCACAAAAAAAGTAAATGATTTTGCTTGGCAACATTTCTACCAAAATTTAGATGGTGCAGCTTATATAGAATTTCTTAAAACAAGTTTAAAAGAATTAGACTATGACTATATTTTTATAGACAGCAGAACGGGTATCAACGATTATTCAGGAATTTGTAATATCCAATTTCCTGACATCAATGTCATCATTGCAGCTCCCAACTACCAAAACTTGAATGGTTCGCTCGATATTTGTAAAAAAATTAGTGAGTCGCCTTATTTAGATTTAGAACTCGAAGGGCAGCCTTTGCGCAAACCCTACATTTTTCCTATCCTTTCGCGCCTCGATTTGAGTGAAGATACCCATTCAAGCGAATGGATTTTGCGATTTAGCCGCGAATTTCACCCCTATATCCAAAAGACCTTAGCCTTAGAAGGGCTGCAAAAAAGTTCAAAAGATTTTGTAGATGACACAAATATTTATTACGTAAAAGAACTTTCTTACAAAGAAACTATCGTTTTCCAACAAACCGAAAATGAGCAGGACTTTTCGGGCATCAAGGAGCAGTTTCGTGAGTTAAGTAAATATCTTTTGTCGGAACAAAGAAACGCACAGAAAGCAAATGCAGAGCAGCAGTTTCAACAGCAACAAAAAGTAGAATTTAAGCCCCAAAATGAAGCCGAAGCCTATCTGAACATGGGCAATTCATTTGCTTTTTTGGGAAAATACGAAGAAGCGAAAGCGCAATATTTGAGGGCGATTGAGATAGATGCGAATAACCATCAAGCATTTAGCAATTTAGGGCTTGCCTATCTAAACTTACAAGACCCTAAGACTGCCATTTCTTATTTGCAAAAAGCAGTAGAGATTAAATCTGATAACTATCAGACGTGGAATAATTTGGGAAACGCTTATTACGCGCTTATGCAATACGAGCAGGCGCGTCTTTGTTTTGAAAGAGCCGTTGAAAATCAGCCTTACTATCATCAGGGGTTTTATAATTTAGCCTGCCTTTATAGCCTTGAAAAAAATAAATCTCAAACGCTTTTTTATTTGGAAAAAGCTCTTGCTATCGAGCCTGAAACATATCGTTTGAGGGCGAAAGAAGAAAAAGATTTGGAATGGCTTTGGCAGGATAGCGATTTTTTAAAGTTGGTGGAATAGTTTTTTAGCACTAAAAATACACGTTTAAAAAAAACCGTCGCCGAAGGCTAATAGCCCTCGACGGAGGTTTATAAAACAGTTTAGTTTAGAAAATGTTATTCAAAAGGCAGGAAACCGTATTTTTCGCCATATTCCAGCATTTGGTCGGCAAAAGAAGTTTCATATTTGATTTTGATGTCGATGATTTGACCCTCTTTTTCAAAAGGCACTAAGGTAGGCTGAATAAAGCCCGAATAAGGCGCAATGTTGAAGGCTGCATAACGGTCTAAGACTTCTTTGTGTAGGGTCTTATCCACTTTTACGCCGTAGGTTTCTACCAACTTTTTAGCCGCCGCAAAATCGCCTTTGGAGATAACGCGCTGAATTTCACGCAATAAATCGCCAAAAAGGACGCGCAACTTGGCATAGTCATTTACCACAAAGTAGGTTTTGCCTTCTACTACTTTCTTTTCAATGACCTTATCGGCTTTGCCTTTTTCATAGACCCAAGCGGCAACTAATTGGCGATTGCGCATGTGGTCTTCTTCTAAATGTTCGCCCAATTCTAAGCGGCGAAGTTGTAACATTAGCCCGTTCATGATGTAAGAATCGTACTCGGCTTTGCCTACTTCGTCGGAAGGGACAAGATTTAGCTCTACCATTTTGGGGTCTAAGATGTAATAAAGGGCGACCAAATCGGCACGCGCCTCTTCTAAGGTAGAAGCATAGTTTTTGAGCGTTTCTTTGGGAGTGCCTACGCCGTCTTCAATTTGCCCCGAAGCGTGTCCGATAACCTCGTGCAGGGCGGTGTGCATCTTGCTCGAAAGCCCCCCATGTGCCTTCAAGCGGCTTTTTACTGCCTCGTCGAGGTAAAATTCGTTCGTAGTGCCTTCGCCTGCGGCTTTTTCGTAAGCCTCCTCGATGTTCATGAGCGAAACGGACTTAGAGCCATGCTCTTTTCTAATCCAGTTGGCGTTAGGCAAATTGATACCAATGGGCGTAGAAGGAGCGGCATCGCCTGCCTCACCCACAACGGTAATGACGCGATAAGAAACCCCCTTGACCTCTTTTTTCTTGTGTTCGGGCAAAATAGGCGAATTGTCTTCGAAAAACTGTGCATTTTCCGAAATTACTTTCATGCGTGCCGAAGCCTCCTTATTTTCGATATAAATGACTGATTCATAGCTTGCTTTGTAGCCCAAGGGGTCGCCATAGACTTCAATAAAGCCGTTGATAAAATCTACCGTTGTGTTTGCCACACCCGTCCAAGCGATACTGTATTCGTCAAATTTTTTCAAATCGCCCGTTTGGTAGTATTCTATCAAAAGCTCGATGACACGCTTTTGTTCCTGATTTTCAGCCACTTCTGCGGCTTTTTTGAGCCATTCTACCATTTTAGAAAGAGCCTCCGCATATTTGCCTTTTTTGTCTGCCGTTCCAATCGCGTAAGGCAATTCATAAATGCCATCTTTTTCATAACCAACCAAGACTCCTGCGGGCGGCGTGCCTTTGAGCAAAAGCGAATTAAGCCCATGCGAAATAGGGCGCGTATCTTTGGGGTCTATAAAGTTTTTGTAGAAACTTTCTACCTCTTTTTGGGTCAGGTCGGTGCTATAAAAATTAGTAGCCGAAGTTGCAACTAAATCCACACCGTCGGCTTTATTGACGCGCTTGCCATCGATTTTAGGGTCGAAAACAATAGGCGTGAGCATCTCGATAAGCCCTGCTACATCTTGCCCTTCGGAAAGCGGCAATTTGGCAGAATCGCTATTTTTGAGCAAATCGGCGAAATATTCTTTTGAAAAATCAGGTAGAATTTTCTTTTCGGCGTAGTGGTGGTGAATCCCATTCGAAAACCACACGCGCTTGGCATAGACCATAAACTTATTCCAATCTTCACTATTTTTGTCGCCACTATAAGTCTTGACAATGGCTTCTAATACTTTTCTGATGCGAAGGTTGTGTTTATAGTTTTGGTCATAAATCATATCTCTGCCGCAAAGCCCTGCCTGCACCAGATAATAGACCAATTTTTTTTCGTTCAAAGAGAGTTTATCGAAGCCCTCTACCTCGTACTGCAAAATGCGCAGGTCGGCAAACTGTTCGGGTGTGTAGGGTTCGCGCACAAAGTCAGGGATAGCCTCTGTGGTGATGCTATCGGTTTGAGTTTGGGTAGTGTTTTGTTTGTTGTCTGACTGTTGGCAGGAAGAGAGTGCTGTGCCGAAGGTCATCAGACCTGAAACTAAAAGGGGGTAGAGAAAAGTGTTGTACCTGCTTTTCTGCCTGATTTTGTCCATCATGGTCAGTTATTTTTAGGTTTGTGTTTGAAAGGAGAAAGCCGTTTGAGATAAATACGACAAGCAAAAATACATTTTTATTTTCAAATCGGCTTCAAACACAACCTTTTACAGGCAAAAAGTAGGGCGCAAGCGGCATTTTGCCCCGCCCCTACATATAATTGAGCTGGTGCTTGACATAACTTTTCGCCAAAAGCACCATTTTATAGCGATTGGGAACGCGAATCCGCTCTTGCAAAAGTTGGTGGGTAGAGCTTTGCTTGATTTTATGAAAAAGTTTGACGTAATAAACATACGCCAAATAAACGCCCAAACGCGCTTTTTTGGGCAAGCGAATGATACCCTTGTAGGCATCATCAAAATCTTTTTGGATGTCGGCTTCTATCTGTCGTTTCGAGTCGGCATCAAAATTTTTGAGTTTGAGGTGCGGGAAATAGATTCTGCCGCGGTCTTCGTAGTCGCTTTTCATGTCGCGTAAAAAATTGACCTTTTGAAAGGCTGCGCCCAAACTTCGTGCAGGCTCTTTGAGCGTTTGATACAAATTGTCGTCGTTCTGGCAAAAAACACGCAAGCACATTAGCCCCACTACCTCTGCCGAGCCGTAAATGTATTCGGCATACTTGTTTTCGTTGTAATCTTGCTTGTGCAAATCCATTTCCATGCTATGCAAAAAAGCCTCTATCAGTTCGTTTTCTATGCTATACTGCCTAACTACCAACTGAAACGCATGCAGGACAGGGTTTGTGCTGATGCCTTCTTCGATGGCACGATAGGTGTCTTCTTTAAAACGCGCCAACAGGGTAGCCTTCGGATAGTTGTGAAAAGTATCGACAATTTCGTCGGCGTAGCGCACAAAGCCGTAAATGGCGTAGATGGGATAGTGCAAATCCTTGTGCAAGGTCTGAATCCCCAAAGTAAAAGAGGTGCTATAATGTTGCGTTATCAGACGGCTGCATTTGAGCGTGGTCAGGTTGTAAAGGTCTAAACTACTCATGATAGGATTGGTTTGGGCGTAAAAGCGGTAGGAAGGCACAAGTTGAACAAAAACAAGCAAAAAAGCAAGTTTAGAGAAAAAACCAAGCGGCAATGCGAGGGGGGGAGCGCAGTATGCCGCCCAGCGGTTTATAGGCTATAATTGAAAAGCGCGAAAAATGTTTTACCTTTTGGGTGCTTTTCCTATAAAAGCCTCTACAAAGTGTGCCGTTAATGCACATACATTTGTAGCTGCTCTTTGAGTTCTTTGCGTGCGATATGAATACGATTTTTCACCGTCCCGATAGGAATATTGAGCCGCTCCGCAATTTCGTGATATTTGAAACCGCGAAAGTGCATTAGAAAGGGTTTGCTATAGGCTTCATCAAGACGCTCGATGGCTCTGTGGATGTCTTGTAGGGCGAAGGTAGAATACGCGCCATTTTGAGCGATTTGGTCGCTCGAATTGAGGTAGTGTAGGTTTTCCGTCGTGTCTATGAACGTGTTTCTACGCAAGATACGCTGATAGTTGGTAATGAACGTATTTTTCATAATCGTATAGAGCCACGCCTTCAAATTTGTCCCTTCCGAAAATTTGTCGCGATTGATGAAAGCCTTTAATACTGTTTCTTGTAGCAAATCGTTTGCGTCTTCTGCATCTTTGGTGAGTTTGAGTGCAAAAGGCTTTAAGCTATGCGCTATGGTGTGCAGTGCGTATCCAAATTCTAATGCAGTCATGGCAGTTCGGGGTTTAGGTGTTTTGTTGAATACAAAGATAGAAAAGGCTTCACAAAACTCCAAATTTTTGTTGAGGTTTTTTTTCGCTACGCCTAAACAAAAAAATCATACGAAAACCCCTTTTTCAAGTTTTTATTCCCTGATTTAGTACGATAACGTATTTTTTGAGCATTTTATTTTAAAAGCAGACGGCAAAAAGTCAATTTTTTTACAAAAAAAAAGGAAAATTGCATTTTTCTGACCTAAAAAAACGCTGTCATAAAAATTGTAAAAATCGAAAAAAAAGCGTCGGGTGCGACATTTTTTCTGTTTTGTTGATTTTTTTTCTCAATTTCCTAAAAAAAACTCCACAAAAAAAGCAGCTGCCTTCTCACTTTTGTACGCCTATGTGTAGGGGGGCTTAAATTTTGTGTATGCTTTTTCAAGAAAGTGGCTTTTGTGTTAGACAAAAATCTTTCGCTGCCTTGAAAAGCGGTTTCACAAACTTATATCGCCTTTTGGTTAGATTGTCTTTTTCTCAAAACCGAAAAGCCTCATTTTTACGCGCTCTATCCCTAATTTTATGCAAGTCAAACCCTTTTTTCTCTTTTGTATGATGCTAACGCTGCCCACACTCTTTCTAAAAGCCCAAAGCAAAGTAGGCGAAAATAGCCCTATTAAAGCCGAAGCCCCCCTGATTTTCCTTTACAAAGGCTACGACCAAAATGGCGAACCCAATCTTATCAAGACGCTGGTCTGGAAAAATTTGATAGAGGAGCGCAATACCTTCAAACTTATCTTCGAAGTAAGTGCCGCCGCTGTTGGCAAAGCAGGCAAATATTTGGGGGTTGCCGTTGGAAAAGATGGCAATTATTTTGAATCCGACAACCGTTTTGAGGCAAAAGGCTATGAAATTAGCCTCGACCTAAATCCTCAAAACTTGTCCTTGAAGGTAGTAGAACAAGATTGCAAGCTCTATCACGACGCAGGTATAGATTTTTCGGCTACTTATTTTCCTTTGCTCACCACTTCCTACAAAGTTGGCGAATATGATTATTCTTATCGTATGTTTGAAGAAAATATGATAGATGATTTTATTTTTATCCCCTTAGATGAATTTCGTACTTTTCCTGTTCGCGCTTATAGCAGGTTTAGTTTGGGCGAAAAAATAGAAGACTTGCGTATCGTAAAAGCAACGCTTTATTGGGTGCGTGGAGATGATTATTTAACGAGTAAAGTTATCTATTCAGAGCAAGAATTGAAACAAACCTTACAAGATTGGGATTTGCAGATAGAAGATACCGTTAATATTTGGGTGCATCACCTACAAGGCGATTTTGCAGGCAGTCAAGCGACTTTTTACACAAACCAAGAAATTTTGCGGTTTGTGATGGAATAACCACAAAAACCCACGCCGAGGGGGTGTTGCCTATTTATGTTAGGTTTTGTACAAAGTCTTGTATTGTTAAATTTGAAGCAAAATAAAATTTGGTTTTGATACCCTCCCTTTGGGGCAGTAATGTTAAGTTCTGTAAAAAATCTTGTTTTGTCAAATTTGACACGAAATAAAATTTGGACTGAACCCTATTTGTTGGGTCTGAAAATCCTTTTTTATTTCAATCTCACTTCGGACAAGGCAATGCCTTGTCCCTACATTTGCACCTACTTTTTAGAATTTAGCATTGCTGGCGCATTGACCTTGCCTGCCCGCACCGAATGTTGAAAATTTTTCTATACTTCAATTCCCAAAAGGGTAATATCATCACGCTGCTCGGCTTGTTGGGAAAAATTGTTTAAGAGCCGTTTAAGGGTCATAAATTGCTCATCTAAACTCTGAAAAAGCGTCTGTTCTAATTGCGTAAGTAGGAGTTTAGTGCCGATTTTGTCGCCTTGTGGGTTTGCTTGGTCGGTATAGCCGTCTGTGGTGAGAAAAAGTCTATCGCCTTTGTATAAAACTTGTGTGTATTGTTCGAAATCTTGCAGCCTTTTAAAACTTCCCCCTATCGAGCGGCGCGTTGTCTTGGCTATCTGAACGCTTCTCTTTTTCTGCTGCTGGTCGTCTTCTTGTATGCAGGCAATAAGAAGTGGGCGTTTTGCACCTGCATAGACCAATTCTACACCATCTTGCTGCGGCAGTTGCTGGAAGCGGCACAAAATCAAATCCATGCCGTCGTGTCCTGAAAAATCTTTCTGTCGCAAGACCTGCCTAATTTGTGCATCTAATACCTCCAAAATTTGGGCAGGCTCATGAATTTGCAAGTCTTTGACAATTTCATTGAGTAGGATATTGCCAATCAAAGACATAAAAGCACCGGGTACGCCATGCCCTGTGCAATCGACGACGGCTAAAAAGTGAAAATCTTTGTTTTTTTCCTGCACCTTATGAAACCAAAAGAAATCGCCAGACACAATGTCTTTGGGCTGGAAAAGCAAAGCCGCTGCCCCAAAATGTTGAGCGACGCGCTCAAAGGGCGGCAAAATGGCGCGTTGTATCTTTTCGGCATAACGAATACTATCGGTAATGTGCGTATTTTTTTCGCGTATAATTTCATACGATTTGCTATTAGCAACCGCAATGGCAATATAAGAGGCTAAGTTTCGCAAAATATCGACGTGTGTTTCGGTGTATGCCCCTTTCTGAAAACTTTGTACGGTAATGACCCCTAAAATTTCGCTTTCCATCTTCAAGGGCATATAGAGGAGTGATTCGGGCAAATTGCCTACCATGCCATTTTTATACTTCTGCTCTACAAGTAGGTCGGCAAAATCTTGGCGCACCTGATTCGACCAAATTTCTTCGCCCTTTACAAAACAACGGTATGCCAATGTAGTGCTGTCGCTCAATGGCTCGGCGTGAGTGGGCAGTATCAAGCCACCCTCGATAAAGCCGCGAAATTCTATATGGTCTTGACTTGCAACATAGATACCTACCCCAAACCCTTCGGCAGGCAAAAGGGTATTGACAAGTTGATAGACTTTTTGGGTCATCGAACTCATATCGAGCGTAGCGGTGATATTTTGCCCTATCTGACTCAATACCTGAATATTTTGATAGGCTTTAATGGCTCTTTCGCGCTGAAAATCTATCTCCTCTTTTTGGTTGAGAATTTCGCGCGTGCGTTCCAAGACAAGTTCTTGCAGTTCTAATTTTTGCTGTTGCTCTTTTTTGATGCGCCAACGGTAAAATAGGGTTATCAATCCTACCAAAAAAACAAAAGAAAGGAGGTAGAATAAGGTCGTTTCGTGAAAACGTGGCTGAATGACAAAGGCAAAACTCACGCCCTGCCTATTCCAGAGTCCGTCGCTATTGGCTGCCATCAGGCGAAATTCGTACCTACCCGCAGGGAGGCGTGTGTAGCTAATTTGGCGCAGGTTTTCGGCTTCAATCCAGTCTTGGTCATAACCTTTGAGCTGATAACGGACGCGCACTTTTTCGGGTGCAATGTAGCTAAGGGCAGCAAAACGGAAGGTGAGGCGTTGCCAATTTTGGTCTAAGGTGAGCAACTTTTTGCCGTCTGCCTGTGGATACCAATTCGTTTGGTCGGTCTGTACTGCTTGCAAATAAACAGGCGGCAAGACCAAATTTTTTTGAATTTCGGTAGGCTTTAAGACCGAAATGCCGCCCATTGTGGGTATCCAAATGCGCCTATCCTGTGTTTCATACATCTGCACTGCACCGATACATTCCGAACTCACCATGCCATCGCTGCGGTCGAAAATCTGTGTTTCGAGCATTTCTTTCTTGCCATCAGCTACCGCTTCCAATTCGCTATAAGCAATCCTGACCAAACCAATAGAAGAACTGACCCAAAGTGCGCCCTGCTCGTCAAATTTCACATCTAAGGGGTAGGGAAAAGGCAAACCATTTTGGGGAGAGAAATTAAAAATGCGCCCATCTTGGCGAAGCCAAGAGATTTTACCATTTGTCGCAATCCATGTTTGATTTTGTGCGTCTTCTGTGGCACTGAAAACCAGATTATTGCCCAAACCTTCCTTTTCGGAGATAAAACGTAGGATTTTGCCTTCGGCAGAAAAGAAGGCAATGCCGTTGTCGTTGGTGGAAACCAAAACGCGCCCATCTTTCAAAGTGAGCAGGTGCATGACAAAATTCGAGGGCAGTTTGCCATTGTTTTTATTGAGAAAAAGTTTTGTGCCGTCTGTTTTCCAAATTTCTATGCCGCCTGAACGCGTGCCAATCCAAAGGTCGCCGTTTGGGTGTGCCACTACCGCTCTGACCTGATTATCGAGAAGGCGACGGTTAGGGTCGGGATTATTTTTGTGGTATAAAATTTCTTTTCCGTTGGGTTCGATTTTGAGCAAGCCTGCATAAGAGCCAATCCAAAAATTGCCCTTTTGGTCTTGAATGGCAGTACGGATACGCTCCTTTCCCAAGTCGGTTTTGAAATTGAGAAGGCTTACTTGATGATTTTTTGCGTCAAGCAAATTGACTTTGCCGTTGTCTGAACAGACTAAAAGTTTGTCTTTTTCATACTCGAAAAAAGAATTTACGGTATTGGTAGCCAGCCCCTCTTGTTGGGTATAATTGGTAAAATTGCCATCTCTAAGGCGCAAAAGTCCGAAACGGTAGGTAGCAGCCCAAAGACTGCCTTCTCTATCAAAGGTAAGCCCGTTGATGTGCAGCTGTTGATGTTGTGGCGTTTTTGTAAGTTCATCTATTTCGTTTTTTTCAAAATCAAAACGCAAAAGACTAAAAGGCGTACCCAACCAAAGGTCGCCCTTGCTATCTTCGGTGATAGAAAGAAGCGGATAGCCATCTAAAAGAGAAATGCGTTGGAATTTCTGATTCTGATAGACATACAAGTAGTTATCAATACTAACAAAAACCCTATTTTTTCTGTCTTGAAAGATAAAATGCACTACCCCTTTTTCGTTGAGTAGTGGCTCTTGCGGCTCTATTTCCACTCTTTTGAGGCTGCCATCGGAAAAATATTGAAATAAACCTTCGCCTTCCGTTCCTATCCAAAGTGTGCCATTTTTTTCTTGATATAAATCAAATACAAAACTACTTTTTAGCCGCTCTATTTCAAGGGCTTTAAATTGTTTGGTAGTGAGGTCGAATTGAAAAATGCCCTTTCCGCGCGTTCCCACCCATATTTTTTTCCCACTTGCGTCTAAAATTAGGGGGTCTATCGTTACAGAAGGCAAACCTGCTTTTTGGCTATAACTTTCAAATTTGCCCTTTTGGTAGCGCACCAAGCCGCCGCCGCCCGTAGTGGTTGCCCAAAGGCTGCTATCGGGCAGTTCGAGGAAGCGCGAAAAGGCTGTCGTCTGAATTTGGGGCGTATTTTTGCCGTCAAAAGTTTCGAAATGAAAGCCATCGAAGCGCGTAAGTCCTGCATAAGAAGCTATCCAAAGGTAGCCTTCTTTGCTGCAATAGACGTTTTGCAAGGTATTCGAGGGCAATCCGTCTTTTCTATCCCAGCCATCAGAAATGTATTGGCTGACGCGCTTTTCTTGTATTTTTTCCTGCGCCAAAAGTTGTATAAAAAAACAGCCAAATATTTGGAAAAAAAGCCACAAAAAGCCAAAAACGACCAAGCCAAGCGAAGAAAAACGCTGCTCCGCTCTTTTTTTACCACCAAAAGAAAACGCCTTTTCCATAGTACCCAAGCAAAAAAATCATTAGGTGTGAAACCCTAAAAATCTTGAACCACCCTCATTTTCGAGTCAAAATTGAACTCCCCAACAAAGAAAGGGCAATATAACATTTTTTATCTTTTCCCTCAAAAGTAGGCGCGATTTGTTTCTACCTACGCACAATAAGGGGGGGAACTAAGCCTAACTTTTAGTTTACTCTTTGGTTATTGGAATACTACGCACAACGGGGGGTAGCTAATAAAAACGTCGCTTTGTTTTAGCCTCTTCATAAGGTAAAAACCAATTTTTAGGGAAACCTCTATAATGAATGTCTTTTATTTTTCCTAAATAACAAAATTTTCCACCAAGCGCACCAAGCGCACGCCAAAGTAAGACCTCCATGTAACCCATTTTCATTGGATTGAAATACCTTAAATCTATTGTTGTATTTTTGTTATAATAAACTATTGAAGCATAACTTTTAGTTTGATTTGATATAAATTCTATCGCAATCTTATTTTTTTCAAAAAAAAGATTAAACCAATCTTCTGGTAATTTTTCTATGATAGAATATGTTTTTTCACTATACTTAGCTTGTTGACAAATAACCTGCATACCTGATAGCTCTTCCATTTTACTTCTAAGAGTAAAAGGGTCTGGTGCTCCATCTTCAAACCAAACAGCCTCAACTATGTATGTAGGAGGTAGGTCGTTCATGATTTTTTAAGTTTATTGTTGTTTAAACCATTCAAAAAGAAGTGTTGGAATTTGATGTATCCTGCCTATGATAGGAGCGGTAAAGCCCGCACCCCTATCAGCATGGCAAATCTTGGATTTGCGCTACAAGGTACGGCAAAATAGCAAAAAACGCCCTTTGAAGCCACAAAATTGTTTTTGCCACTGATTATCCTGCACAAACAACAGCCGAAAACGCCTAACAGAATTACAATTCTTTACCCAATTTTCGAACCTCCTCGATGGATAGTTTTGTAAGTTTAGCAGTTTTCTCTACAGAAAGCCCGTCTTGTAAGCAAGAAATTGCTAATTCACGGCGGGCTTTTAGCTCGCCTTTTTCCAAACCCCTTAACTCACCTTTCTCTAAGCCTTCCTCTAAGCCTTTTTGCAAGCCCTTTTCCAAACCTTGCAAATAAAAGTCATCTTTTTCAATGTCGTATCCTATCGTTCCCATATTTCCTAATTGGTTTTGAATGATTTTTGGAAGTTTATTGCGCAAACGCGCTAAAATAAGCAACTGCTTGACATACTTATTTAACGCAGTAAGGTCGGTTTTTAGTTGCGAAAGGCGAAATAAAATACATCTAATGAGGTTACAATTCTTTACTCAATTTGCGAACTTCCTCGATGGATAGTTTAGTGAGTTTAGCAGTTTTCTCTACAGAAAGCCCGTCTTGTAAGCAAGAAATTGCTAATTCACGGCGGGCTTTTAGCTCGCCTTTTTCCAAACCCCTTAACTCACCTTTCTCTAAGCCTTCCTCTAAGCCTTTTTGCAAGCCCTTTTCCAAACCTTGCAAATAAAAGTCATCTTTTTCAATGTCGTATCCTATCGTTCCCATATTTCCTAATTGGTTTTGAATGATTTTTGGAAGTTTATTGCGCAGACGCGCTAAAATAAGCAACTGCTTGACATACTTATTTAACGCAGTAATATCGCTTTTTAGTTGCGAAAGGCGAGATAAAATTTTACTCACTACTTCCTCTTGTTTTTCCTTTCCAAAATCCGCCAAAACTGCCATAATCACCTCTTCGGCATTTTTAGATTCGATAAATTCTTTGTAGGAATAATCTCTAAAAGATTTTAATTGAAAGCCTGTGAAAATTTCCGAAGGCGCAAGGGCAGAGCGCATATTGCTGGGCGTTTCACCTAAGTAGTAAACAATTTGAATAATAGGTTTTTGATACTTTTTGTGTAAAATAGCATGATATTCTTGCATGCGAAGCACCATATTAGGTTCATCTCTTGCTTGAAATTCTAATTGTAGGATAAATTCTTTTTC